>JAKSBO010000025.1 GCA_022361095.1 Desulfobacterales bacterium
TTATAAGAAAGTCTGTGTAACGTACAAAAATCTTTTAACGTTTGTTGAAAGTTTGACCTGGGCGTTTATATCGTGTTTCGTTTCATGGCCGCTACAGGAAATATTAATGGTGTTGGCATAACACTTTATTTTAAGGTATCAGATCCTGATAAATATCACTTGAAAGACGGAAGCCAAAACCCTGTCAGGCAAAAATGAAGCCAATATTTTCCATAATTTTAGCCGGCCTGCTGATACTGGTGGCATTCCAGGTATATGCCCTGGTTAATCCGGTGGCGCAACCACCAAAAACGCAACGGCCCGTAAATAAGCAAAAGACCGGCCATACCCAACCGCAATCACCATTGAATCGCATTAAGCCTGTCAAATTAAATCAAATCATTCAACGGGTTACCCAGAGAAATCTTTTTAAAGTACAGATAGACGGTGAACAAAAAAAGGCACCTGAACCAGCGCCCCTTAACCTTGAGAAGACCAGCCTGAAACTAACCCTTTGGGGCACGGTAACGGGGCAAAAAAAACAGGATGGCTGGGCTGTGATAAAGGACCTCAAAGCAAAACAGCAGGAGTTATACCGGGTCAATGATAAAATCCAGGGTGCTACCATAAAAGCCATATTGCGCAATAAGATCATCTTAACCGTAAATGGTAAGGATCAAATACTTGAAGTGGATGAAAAATCGCTTCCCCCAAGGGGCGGAAAACGTCACTCTGCCGGCCCAAGCCCCAGAACGCCAACGCCCCGGCACACACCCCCGGATCGTCCGGACATGCCTGACAGCGTATCGCAGTTAAACCAATTGTTTAAAACCCGGCCCTATTTCCGAAACGGCGAAGCGTCAGGGGTTATGATTTACAGCATTAAGAAAGGTTCAGTGGCCCAGTTGTTAGGCCTTCGAAACGGAGACATCATCCAGGCCGTTGACGATGTCGAAATTCAAGATATCCAGGACCTTGAAAATTTTGATGAAAACATGGACGAGCAAACAGATATGACCATCGCCATCCTCAGGCGTGGAAAATCCAAAGAACTGGTTTTCAGTGCAGAGGATAACGCATACAGTATCAATGATGTCAAACAATAATGCACAAGGTGTTGTTCACAACACCCCGTTTCATATCTTTATCATTCAGTTTTTTTGGGCTATTTTTCTTTTCATTGGAACATCTAAAGTTGTTTGGGCCCAGAACCCAAACCAACCCAACGAAATACCCACCAATTCCATAATTCAATTTTATCAAAAACACATATCCGGTATTGACGGCCATCGCTGCCCCATGTATCCGAGCTGTTCCCGGTATTGTACCCAGGCCATCCAAAAACATGGATTTGGCCTGGGCTGGATTATGGCCTGCGACCGCCTGCTCAGATGCGGCAGGGATGAGGTCCGCCTTTCTCCCCATATCAAACTCAATGGGCGGAACTTAACATTTGACCCAGTCAGTGCCAATGATTTCTGGTGGTTCTCACCCAAACCGGCTGCCGTTGAAACCAACTTACCTGGAAAAATTTTGTATCATTCAGGTTCAGAACGGTTGCCTGATTTAAAGCCGGATCAACAAAAATGATGTATATGCGGATATACCTGCTAATCCTGATATTTATCCTGATGTTTATATCGGGCCTTGGTTCACCATATGGCCAGGCAGCACCCACCGAGCAATCCGGCCTTTTTTTAACCGCGGACATGCAGTTTGATTACGCCCAGGCTCTATTTGATCAAAAAGATTATACAGCCGCCCAGGTGGAGTTCAAGCGGTTCATCCATTTTTTCCCCCAGGATCCAAGGCATGACCGTGCCGATTATTCTGCGGGCGTTGCCCTGTTTCACTCGGGACAATTTTATGAGGCAGCCAAGCGGTTTGATAACATTATCCGGCAGGCTGAAAATATAGACGGTCCATGGGCTCACAAATCCTGTTTTATGCAGAGCCAAGCCTTTGAAGCCATGGGAAATACAGGTTATGCCCAGATTGTCCTTCAAAATTATTTAAAATTGACCCGGGATACCGATACAAAAGATCGGATTTATCTGGAGCTTGCCCGGTTACATATTCAAAATACTGCGACCCCGGGCAAAGATGAGCTTGGCAATGCCCGGAAAAATCTAATGCTGATCAGTGCTGAAAAACAAGGGAAATACAAGGTGGCAGATCAACTTGACGCCATTGACCGTGCCGTAAATGCACCCCAAAAAAGCCCTGTCCTTTCAGGCATTTTAGCCATTATTCCCGGAGGGGGGATGCTCTATTGTGAACGGTATAAAGACGCCTTTGTCAGTTTTTGTTTTAATACCGGATTAATATGGGCCGCATACACGGCATTTGACCATGACAACCCGGCCCTTGGCGGTGTCATTACCTTTGTGGAGTCCGGTTTTTATTCGGGCAATATTTACGGTTCCATAACAGCCGCCCATAAATACAACAAAGCCGCCCAGATAAAGATTCTGAATAAAACCTTTAACTTCGAACCGGGATTTGACCCGGTGCATAAATCTTTTTTCCTGAAACTAACCCACGGGTTTTAACACATTCGACCCTCCCTGTTTGGGCAAAAATTTGCCCGGATGCAAGGCGCAGAATAATTTGAAACGGTTTTCTGCAACGCCGCAGGTGGGTGATTTTTCGTCTAAACACACACTATCCAAACAGGGATAACAGGCGATCGGCCGTCACCCTTGACGAGATTTGACTTCGGGTATCTTCACTGATGTCAAGACTGCCTGTTTGTTCCAGAGGCGGATGTGCATAAACATTGATCACTTTTTTTTCATATGCCTCGCGAAGTTTTTTAAAAGATGACACCACTTCCGGATATTGCCCCGATTCTTTAAACGGCAGGCGGATAAACCCATCGGTGTAACCGTCTTTAAAATACGGTACCTGAAACACATGATATCTATCCGGCGCCCATGAAGGGCTTCTTTCATGTTCACCCGGCAGGCAATAGCTCAAATGGGAACTTGGGATCATCGGAATATGGCTTTCAACCTGAACGGCGTGGATGGCCAACTTTTTTTCAAAGGATTCAAGGGTGATTGTATATGTGAGCCGGGGCCTGAAATTTCCTCGTTTTTTTTTAATCTGCCAATTGATTTTCATTCTATTATATCCAAGTATCTACTTCATCATCAGGCAACATATCTATGATCTCTCCGAACGGCGGCGTAAAGCCGCCATGCCCGGTCCTTATCCAAAGCACCGGATAATCAGGGGAAAATGGGGGGAAACGCCGGCATTCCATATCCGTAAAAAACAGCAGGCAGAACGGATGTATGCCCTGTTTTTCAACAAAATCAAATACAGCCGTAAAATCTGTTCCCCCGCCGCCTTTAGGCTTTAAAGACAGATGGAGATCTCCCGGGCCAATCTTTTCATATCCCGTTACAGCCATGTCTGCGTAGACAAGGTGTATCAGACTTGGGTTCATGGATAAAATGGCCTGAAGTTCGGCACCAAACCGTTCAAGTTCACCTGGTTTTATGCTGCCCGAAGTATCTACGGCAAGCACAAGCCGGGGCAGTTGGTCTGAAACGAGACTGGGGAAATAAAGGTCCTGGTGAATATACCTTCGATTGGGTCTTGTCCAGGTATAATCATGGCGGGCAGACTGCTGGATAAACCGGGAGAGCAAAGAGGACCAGGGAAGCGTTGGACTGAAGCGTTCTTTGACCAGGATGTCCGCCCCCTTTGGAAGTTTTCCCATGCTCCGGGCGTTGGAGGCCGCCTGGATTAATGCCTGATCCCAGTCCGTATCCACATCATTCTGTTCTGAAA
>JAKSBO010000059.1 GCA_022361095.1 Desulfobacterales bacterium
ATTGATGCCTTGATTTACACGAGTAGGGTCAGACCTTGAAAAATAAGAAAATAACAATTCAAGAAAGGAGTATCCTGTATTGATAAAAGCGGATAAAAACGAGCGATTACCGTTAATTGATCCGGGGTTCGAGTGTATTATTCGCCGAAACGGAATGAAATAATTCTACCCTATCAAGGTTCCGTCGGCATATGGCTGATTATATTAATCGGTCTGGCAGTATTCATATCGTTATGCGGTCTGGCAGCCGCTATTGCAGGGCAAATCGTGATTGCCTTCAGTGCGGTATCATTTGCTGCGGTAATCATTTTGCTGGGGCTCGGACTTTTCAAGGCTGGAAAATTAGGTCCGGTCTTCTCATTGTGCTTCACTGCACCTGGGCACTTCGAACTGTTACAGGACGGGATTCCAATATTGGATGGGAAGGCAGAACCTAAGGATATTATAGTATTGGAAACACAGTTTCTCGGCGGACCGATGCAGTCGAAATACCTTTGGGTAGTCTTCTTCTGCTCAGAGATTTTACGCGAATGGCGCTACGTACGTATGGTCGACCCTGGTACCGGACCTGTACCTGCCGCGGAAATAGCTTCAAGAGTATCTCAGGCAGAAGCTGAATCCATTGCCCAATCGCTTAGACTTTCTCTAACTCAGGAAAGAGCGAGTAGGTCAGATCTTGAAAAATAAGAAAGGGACAATTCAAGATCTGACCCCAGAACTTTTCCTCAAAACCTGAAGCTGTCATTGAAGCACAGTGACCTACCTGCGTCACTTGTGACTTTTATATGAAAATCTGGGTAAGTTACTAAATCCTTTCAAACTTTGTTGTGGGCTTAGCCAGGCAGTTGATATGTTTACAAGAGGGACCAAGCAATGCGGCCTGAACGATGAAAGTGGTGCCATGTAAAATCAAAAGCCAAGAATTCAAATTCTTCCTTGCCTTCTAAGCTGCGGTCAGTTTATTCTCCTATCAACTTGATTCAGGTTCATTCGAGAAAAGTAAAAAAACTATAAACGCGTCGTCCCTGACAAGACCGTTTATGAAACGGAATTTCCCTTTGATCCGGATAGGTTGAAAACTTTTTCAGTCGATTCGCTGAGCTATACCTTAATGCGTCTCAACAGGGTATGAGCCGTGAAGCGATGAGCGTCATTTATAACACCCCGGCCAAAACCTGCTGCTCCAAAGCGCGGACGACAAGCACCCGGCTAAGGAATTTAACGGCTGTGTGAAGTCGATTGTTGAGAAAGTGATGGCAAAGCAGGGTTAACGACCGATGAAAGCAAGAAAAACACACTGAATTGAAAGGAGAGCGCTTATGTCCAAACCTAAAACCGGTCTTGCCCCATACCGTGTAGGCGAATGGCTCCCGTCCGATGAGGCCATACTCAACGGCTGGCTGGAAGACTTAATCAGGGAAGTGGAAGAAAAAATCAGACCGTTTCACCCCGTTATTGAAGAACTGGAGGAACTGATTGAATCCGATGCGCAGATCTATGCCCTGGTAACCATGATGTTTGACCAGGTTCCTCTGAAATATCAATACAGCGAGTATGGCAGGCAAGTGAGAAGCTACAAGCACTTTTTGCAGTTGCTCAACGCCATTATGACCAAATCGCCCACCTATAACGACACCGGCTGTGTGGGGTTCCCCATCAACGCCATACTGGACTGGGCCATGGGGACTGAAGGGGGCTTTGCCGCATTTCTCAATGAGAAGTTCAATGCCCGGCTCAAAAATGTTCTCAATCACTGGGGCACTTTCCTGAAGTCCGAGGATTCCAACTACATCCTGTCCACTGACAACGGCCCGGTTCAAGGCACCGAAAAATATAAAACCAAACAATACTACTGGCTGAGCGACCCGGCCATGATTGCCATGGCCGAAGCCATCCGTCAAAAAGGCCTGACCGGAGACGAAGCCCGACAACTGTTTATCAACACCTTTAACTGCGACCCGGACAAACCGCACTACGGCTTTAAGTGCTGGGACGATTTCTTTACCCGGACCTTCAAGGACGGTCAGCGCCCCATTGCCGGGGAAGGCGACGACGCCATCGTTGTAAACGCCTGCGAATCGGCACCGTACAAAATCGCGTCAGGCAAAGACGTCAAACTCCGCAACAAGTTCTGGATCAAAGGCCAGCCATATTCCCTGCAGCACATGCTGGCCAATGACAAACGGGCCAAACACTTTGTGGGCGGCACCGTCTACCAGGCATTTTTAAGCGCCAAAAGCTATCATCGCTGGCACAGTCCGGTATCCGGCACCATCGTCAGCACCCAAAACATAGACGGCACATACTATTCTGAAACCCCCACCGCAGGGTACGACCCCGCCGGCCCCAACGAATCCCAAGGCTACATCAGCGAAGTCGCCGCCCGGGGCATCGTGTATATCCAAGCCGATAACCCCAAAATCGGCCTGATGGCCATCGTATTTATCGGTATGGCCGAAGTATCCTCCTGTGAATTCAGCGTATACGAAGGCCAACACGTTACCAAAGGCGGGCCGATCGGCACCTTCCACTTCGGCGGCTCATCCCACTGCATTCTGTTCCGCAAAGGGGTAGATGTGGAATTTAAGCTGCCGCCGGACAACCCACCAGGGTTGAATGCCTATAATCTTTTTGTGAATTCGGAGTTGGCTGTGGTGAAATAAGGGCGTGAAAACAGATAAAGGGGGGCTTGATAGACAAGCGCCCCCTTTTTTTTCCGGCATTTTTAACGATCCCCCCGGTCGGGATATGTCCCAATGAATAAATACGTTATACGTGTAATATGCGCCGGCTTTAGGGCCGGGCGGTTAATACACATCAAGATTATGTGTTGCCAGTTGGGCCATTACGTGTTTATTATTTTGATAAATTTTCAAGTATTTCAGAATAAGGTTTAATTTTTAACGAATCCGGAGCGAAAAATCCGGAATAACGGCCGTGACCGACCTGGTCTTTCACCGGGGTCAGGCCACAACAAACCATGAAAGAAACCAACCGGTTGGTTTCTTTCATATAACAGCCATGGGCTGACCTGACATATCTGCTGCCAGG
>JAKSBO010000457.1 GCA_022361095.1 Desulfobacterales bacterium
CACCCGGAATGCGGCTGAGATCCCTGCCCTGCACGCACTGGCCCAATCCCTGGGGGTGTCGTTCCGGGCCAGCCGGTTTCGTCCGTCGGGGAGGGGCCGGGAAAACTGGGAGGACTTGCGGCCCACAGCCCGCCAGCTTGTCACATTTTCACAATGGCTTAACGGCCGTCCCGATGTGCGCACCGGCGACAGTTTTTTCTCTTTGAGCCCCCGGGAGCGGCAGGGATTGGGCCTAAATCTGTGCGGGGCAGCCAAGCTGACCTGTTGCGTCGGCCCCACAGGCGATGTATTTCCCTGTGCCTTTCTGCAAAGTGAGCGGTTTTATGCAGGCTCGATACGGGAATCCGCTTTTCTTGATATCTGGGATCATGGGGATATTTTTCATTCTTTCCGCGGCCTCCGCATCCACTCCTGTGAGGATTGCAAACGGTTTGACCAGTGTCACGGCGGGTGCCCGGCCGTTGCCTACCACCTGAAAAATGAGATCGCCGGCGGTGATCCCGAATGCCTTGAGCGGTGTGTGACGGCCATTGCCGATGCACCCGTTGGCGGATGACGGAGTTTTTTAAGAGATGCCTACGTTTAACAAGCTGTTCTCACCCATCAACCTGGGAAATGTTGAAGTTAAGAACCGTATCTCCTTTCAGCCCCATCTGACCAATTTTGCGGTCAACAATATGCCCAGTGAGCGCCAGATGTACTATTGGGGAGAGCGTGCCAGGGGCGGTGCCGGGTTGATCATCACCGAGGAGATGAGCGTCCATCCCACGGATATGGCATACGAGAGGCTTATCGATGTTTATCACCCACAGGTTGTGGACGGTTTTAAAAAGATCACCGATCACGTCCACCAGTATGACTGCCGCATTTTTGCCCAGATCAACCACAATGGCCAGCAATGTGACGGATCCAACTCCAGGCTTCCGGTCTGGGCACCCAGCCCCATGCCCGATGTGCTTTTCAGGGAGACGCCCAAGGAGATGGAGCCCGAAGATATTGTTGAGGTGGCCCGGTATTTTGCCCAAAGCGCCCTTCACGTCCGGGAGGGGGGCTTTGACGGTGTGGAGATCCAGTTCGGCCACTCCAGCCTGGCCCGGCAGTTTCTCTCGCCTTTGACCAATTTCAGGCAGGATGAGTTTGGCGGCAGCCTGGAGAACCGCATGCGGGCCCCGCTCATGTTTGTTGAGGCGGTCCGCCGGGCCGTGGGCCGGGATTTTACCCTTGGCATCCGGATGTGCGGGGATGAGATGATTCCGGGGGGCTTGAACCTTGCGGATGTCCAGGAGATCGGCGTGCTTTTTGAGCAAAGCGGCCTGATCGATTTTATGGATCTCTCTATCGCCACCTTCTACAATCTCTATCTGGTGGAAGGCACCATGCATATGCCCCTGGGGTACACCATCCCGTTGGCTGCGGGCATGCGGGAGAAGGTTACCCTGCCGGTCTTCTGCACCGGCCGCATCAATGATCCGGTTATGGCGGAAAAGGTGCTTGAGGCCGGGCAGGCCGACATGATCGGCATGTGCCGGGGGCTTATCTGCGATCCCTTTTTGCCCCGGAAGGCCCAAACCGGCAGGCTTGACGATATCCGGCACTGCATTGCCGACAACCAGGGCTGCATCGGCCGTATCGGCATGAACAAGACCCTTGGCTGTATTCAAAATCCCTGCGTGGGGCGGGAAAAGGAGATGGGGGGAGAACGTTTCACCACCCCTGCGGCGGTGAAAAAGAAGGTGCTTATTGCAGGTGCAGGCCCGGCCGGTATGTGGGCGGCTAAGATGGCTGCCCGGCGCGGCCATGACGTGACGCTGTACGAGCGGCAAGGGCAGGTGGGCGGTCAGGTCAACATTGCCATGAAGGGTGCAGGGCGTGACGAGATCGGTGTTGTTGTCCGCAATGAAAAGGGCCAGCTCGAAAAGGCCGGGGTTACGCTTTGCCTGGGCGTGACCGTGACCCCGGAACTTGTGGCTGCAGAACAACCTGACGCGGTGATCGTGGCCACCGGCAGCGTGCCCAAGGAACATCCGGTGGGGGGATGGGACGGCCCGGCAGTATTCAATGTCTGGCAGGTGCTCAACGGCGAAGCCGAGCTTGGCGGGAATATCGGGTTTATCGACTACGACGGCCATCACCGGGCATCCGCCACGGCTGAGTTTCTGGCGGACCAGGGTAAACAGGTGCATATGATTACCTCAAGCCTGTTCATCGGCGCAGAACTGGGGCCAACCCAGGACCTGTACCTGACCCGCCAACGCCTGCTGCAAAAGGGCATCACCTTTACACCCGATATTGCGGTCATGGAAATCGGCGGTGAAAAGGGGGAAAAGTGGGTTAAAGGGTTCAATGTCTATTCCAACGCCTGGGATGAATGGGGCCCCTATGACGGCCTGGTACTTGCCATGGGCCAGCAGGCCGATGATCAGCTCTACCACTCCTTGAAAGGCAAGGTGGCCGAGCTGCACAGGATCGGGGACTGTGTGGCACCCCGCAAACTTGATATGGCCGTCTGGGAAGGGCACAAGGTGGGAAGAGCATTGTGATGGCGGCCAATGAGCTGTTTATAGTGACGGAATTGCCCGAAGGGCGCCCTGACAGGACGGGGCAGGGGCTGTTGTCCTATGGTGCGCGCCTGTCGAAAATGCTTGATTCCTCCTGGCGTGCGCTTGTGTTTTCTGATCTTGATCAGGACGCCCAACAGGTGTTTGCCGGCTATGGTGTGCCTGAAGTAACCCTGCTCAAGGATGCTGAACACTATTTTGACACCCCGCAGAGGCTGGGTAGAGTGCTTGCCGGGTTTGCCGCCGAACAAAAGGGCGGTATCATCGCCTTTGCCCACAACGATCTGGGGTGCACCCTGGCACCGCTGCTGGCCGCGCATCTGGATGCGGCACTGGTCACCGAGGTCAATGCCGTGAGTTGCAGTGACCAGGGGCTTCACCTGAGCCGCCGGGTAATGGGAAGGCGCATTGATGAAACACGGATCTGGCCGCAACGCGGATTTCTGGTCATCACCGTTCCCGTCAGCGCGCTAAGCCCGGTCAGCCTGCCCACAGACGCCAAGACCTCTTTACGGATCAATGCATACATCACTCCGGCTGAAGCTCAACTTGCCGATGCAGCCCCTAATTGCTCCGTCATTGTGGAAAGAATCCCGCCGGACCCCCGGACCGTTGATCTGGCTGACGCCGAGGTGATTTTTTGTGTCGGCAAAGGGTGTGATCACGCCGATTTTAAACAGCTCTCGGAGTTGTGCCGGCTGCTTGGTACATCCCTTGGGGTGACCCGGCCCGTGTATGATCTGGGCTGGGCCGACTTTGACAGGATGGTGGGCCGGACAGGCAGGTGCGTTAAGCCAAGGCTCTACGTAACATTTGGGGTTTCGGGCTCCATGCACCATGTGGGGGGCATCCAGGAGGCACAGCAGATTGTCGCCGTCAACAGCGATGCCAAAGCGTCCATTTTTCCCAATGCGGATCAGGGGTTTGTCGCCGATGTGCAGGAGATCTTGCCGCGGCTGCTTGAAAAGGTGCGCACAGCCACGGGGGGAAATAAATGACACGTTCATTCCAAGCCATTGTGGTTGGGGCCGGCCCTGCCGGTTCTTCGGCCGCCCTGGCCATGGCCCGGGCCGGACTGGATGTGGCGCTTCTGGAGCGGGGCAATTTCCCTGGTGAAAAAAATATGTTCGGCGGTCTGCTGCACCGCATGGCCTCCCTTGAAGAGCATATCCCCGGGTATTGGCGCAAGGCCCCCATTGAACGCCATGTGAACAAAAAGAGCCTTACCTTCATGAATGCCGATTCCACGGTGAACCTTCAACTGGAATCGGGCGGTTTTGACCGGGCACCATACAACGGGCACACTGTTTTGCGCCCCAAATTTGACAACTGGCTGGCCCGGCAGGCGGTGAAAGCCGGTGCCACCCTGATCACAAGGACAATGGTGGATGACGTAATCGTTGAGCAGGGGCAGGTAAAAGGGGTTACGGTGCTGGGACGGACCGGCAAACTTTCTGCCCCCATTGTCATTGCCGCAGACGGTGTCCTCTCATTTACCGCTGCAAAAGCCGGACTCAGGTCTCCCGCCTTTAAGCCCGGCCGGATGGCTGTGGGCGTAAAAGCTTTGTACGATCTGCCCAAGCAGGTCATTGACGACCGGTTCGGGCTCGTCCGCAGCCAGGGCGTTGCCAATGAGTTTGTGGGCTGCACGGCCGGCGTGCGGGGGGGCGGATGCCTTTACACCAACTACGATTCCGTTTCCGTCGGGCTTGTTGTGCATATCGACAGTCTGCAGAAAAGCAGGAAAACACCCTGTGAACTTTTAAACGCGTTTACGGCCCATCCGCATTTGAAGAAATTGCTCAGGGGCGGAAGGCTCATGGAGTATTCCGCCCATGTCATCCCGGAAGGCGGTTATAAAATGGTGCCGCAACTTGTGGGCAACGGTATTCTTGTTGCCGGTGATGCGGCGGCCTTTTGCAATGTGACCGGCCTGCATTTAGAGGGCGTTAACCTTGCCTCCCATTCAGGAATCCTGGCGGCACAAACCGTTATAGAGGCC
>JAKSBO010000908.1 GCA_022361095.1 Desulfobacterales bacterium
ACCAGGGAAAAGGGGATCAGATACTTTAGTTCATGGCGTTCAAGAAGGGAGGGCATCTCCTGTTGACGGGACGTTCTCATTGAACAAGTTCCTCCTTTTCATCCGGCGACAGGTAATTCATCCAAGGCGTTTCACCCAGTTTACCGGTGATGTCTAAAAGCTCGATATAGGTTGTGAATATCCTGCGGGAAAGTTTGGCCCGAAGGATATCCGCGCCTAACATACTTTCCCTGAATTTCAATAAGGTCAGCGGGTCTGTTCCTTTTGTCTGAAGCAGACGGTCAAAGGCTGCTGTGCTGAAGCTGTTCGTTTTTTTCTGTTGGAAGGCCGTATATCGTTCGATCTGGTGATGGAGTTTTTGCCGGAGGACGGGAATCGTCTGCCGGATTTCACGTTCCAGGGCATATTGCCGGCTTCTAGCTTTCATGCTTTCAAGTTTTCGCTGGCGAAGCGTATCCCGGCTACCGGCACCAATGGGGATGGAAATACCGAATTCAATGGAAAAGGCATCCGCAAAATCATCTTTATCGGCTGCGTTGAATGCAGTTTCAACAAAGCTGATGAGGCGATTTTTTTCTGCAACCTCCTGCAAATACAGGGCCTCTGCCTTGACAACTTGAGTTTTTGCCCGGGTGAGATAAATATTTTCATCCTCCGGATTTATTTGAATGGCAAGGATGCGTTGGGCCAACTGATCGACCGACAGAAGATGGCCGGTATCGAAAAAGACATTCCCGCCATAACCACTTTGTAAATTAACCCTTTTTGCCACGGCATCCTGTTGGTTTTTCAGCTCCATGATATCCATCTGGAGGACCAAGCGCCGGTTTTCCACATCTGCCAGTTCTCCGGCATCAAAATCAGGCGTATCAACTTGGCGTTTCAGGACGTGCTCCCAATCTTCGTAAAGAAGATTCAGGGCATCATAAAGTATTCTCATCTCCTTGAAATAGAGAAAATCGACAACGGTCATGTACCGGTTCTTCAAGGCCGTATGCAGCAGAGATGCCAGTTGAATCGCTTCGGATTGAAGCCGTGCATCAAGCACCGCCCTTTCACCCTTGATCTCATCCCACCCCCTTGGTTTGAATCGTAATACGTACTTTTGCCGGTTGCTTTCAAATTTATCAATCGTGAATCTGAATTCAGGATCTTCAATAAATGAAATGGCGCCTGTCTCTTTCAGGAACCGGATGCGTTGATTTCGGGGAGAGAGGGACAGGTCCTCAAAAGCGGTGGATAGAAAGTCTTTGATGGAGATCGGCACCCTCTTGTCTGCAGCGTCCTCTGCATCAAGGATATGACCTGCAGAAGCTGCCGCGGCCGCGCCGGAGGCGTTAACAATGTCAGCGCTGCCAATGCCGGGAAAGCCGGAATTGAGGATAAAAAGCAAAGCCGGAATTGTCGCCAATTGCATTGATTTCATGTTATCACCCAATATTATCGTTATATGCTGTGCGCTTCAGAGTTGTCTGATTCTGATGCATAACTTTCCAGGGTAAACCACTTTTTAAGCCATGCCAGATAGCCGAGTGCATCGTGATTTGCCGTCTGAATCATCACTTTTTCTCCCAAAAGAAATGGATTTCCGTCCGGCAGGTGAATTTCAACTTCCCGTCCCCACAATTGCATTTCAGGTCGTTTTTTCAGTCTTAAGGGATATTGGATGATTCTGGAGCCCACGCCCACGATTTCGCCTTTGACCCGTTTGCCTTCATCGGTAAAGGCGATCACGTCCACCCGATCTCCGATGAATGCCCGGTTATAGATATTTTCATGGATATATCCACGGACATAGGAAGGCGAGCGGGTATGCAGTGTCAGGATCGGCTGGAACGGAGAAATTTTTTCCCCTGCCTTGCAATGAATGGAACCGATAATCCCGTCAATGGGGGCAAGGATCTGCAGAGAGGCTTTTTCTTTCTCAAGGAGTTCCAGCTCCTTTTTCAGGCTTTCCTGGTGGATGGTTTCCGGGGTTTGTGTGGATGCCAGTTTGGCCGTTAAATCATCAATCAGCGTTTGAAATCGTTTTTTGGTCAGGTCCCGTTCCTGTTTCAAATTCTCAATTTCAATCTCCATGGCACCGGGTTTTTCACCACGTTTCGTTGCCCTGGAAGGGTTGGGAATACTCTTCAGGCCGGAGACCATCTCTTTGTTAAAGGAATACCGGGAAGTCATCTGCTCGATTTTATGGTCGATTTCACTGACATTGACTTTTTTATCAGCCCTGAGTTGCCGAATCTGAGATTTGATCTCATCTCTGTTACAGGTATCGCGACTTTTCAGCTCTTTGAGCTGATGTGTGATCTCATTGAGTTTCATTGTCAAGGCCGGCCGTTGCAATTCCACCAGGACACGTCCTTTCGGAATCTCCTGGCCGGGCAGGACATGAATCCTCCCAATTTCAACGGAGTTCTCTGAATTGACAATCACTTCTCGTGTTTCCGCAATCCCTTGAAACTCTGTGGCTTCTTCTTTTCCGAGGAATAATGACGTTTTGACCACCACAAGAAACACTAAAATCCATGTAAGATAGAGTAGTTTTTTACCCAATATAAGGTCTCCTTTATTAATGGCCTTTATAATTCCACCGTAGTTTCCTGCAACAGGAGGCTGACGCCTTTGATGTGCCCAATGCCATTGAGTTCCTCCAGCAGTTCCTCTTTGCCTTTTTTATATTTCATTTTAATGTGGTAGGCATAGTCGAGACGACTGCCCTGGGCAATATCACGCAGGGTGATCAGTGCAAAGAGCTTGCAGTTATTTTGCAGGATGTTATTGAGTTTTTCCTTGCTTTCCGGATCATTTTCCATATTAAACCGCAACATGCCGTCATAGTACCCAGTCTGCCCAAAAGGAGAGTGGTAAAGGATAAAGGCGGCCAGGCAAAATCCAACCGTTCCCACAACGGCGATATCGTACCCCCTTACGCCGGTGGCAATGCCGGAAGCCAGTGACGCAAACATAAAAATGATATCCCTCGGATCTTTGAAACTGGTGCGAAACCGGATGATGGCCAGTGCGCCCATCATACCAAGGCCGCTTGCAAGGCTGTCGCCAATGGCCTGCATCACCGTTGCAGCCACAATGGCGCTGAGAATCA
The DNA here is from genome assembly GCA_022361095.1 of Desulfobacterales bacterium. Taxonomy (GTDB): domain Bacteria; phylum Desulfobacterota; class Desulfobacteria; order Desulfobacterales; family Desulfobacteraceae; genus Desulfobacter. The sequence goes on from JAKSBO010000908.1 coordinate 3,104, forward strand.
GAGCCTGCACAAAATTTCTTGAGTAGGAAAGCCCCCGAAAAGTCTTTTCATACACCAGGGCAATGAGCGTGGAGAGAAGAAACGAAATCAACAGCGTAAAAAGTGCCGTGATGAATGACGTATTTGCAGAGCTGTTTTGAAGGGTTAATGCATCAATCATGGTGTCTCTCCCGGATAGATAAATTTTTCGAAATGTTAGCAAAAATGGACATTAATTCGCCGCCCCGGCCAAGATTCAATGTGGGCGCAATGGGCAAACGCTTAAAACGATACGCTAACAATAATCTAATAATTATCTAATAAACAATTGAGGTAGAAATGTGATCAAATTGCGAGGAAAATACGTGTTTTGAATATAATGCTTTTGTAATTTACCTCACGGCTTTGTGGTATTTGGGTATTTCTTAACGTCAAGCGATAGAAAACAGAGGATCAAATTCCGGGGAAAAGACCGGCGACCAGCCTTCAGAACCGGTGCCGGCTGGAGAGAAAACGTGGGCTAAGACGGGGGAAAACATGGAAAGCGTGATGGGGCTCACCTGAAGAAGAGGATCCCACCCGGGAGCAAGGGAAAAACTTACAGCACTGCAGAAAGCAGTCAGGCCGGCCAGATATTAAACGGTTATGTTTCAAACACCATTTCTCCGTCACGACCTTTATATATGGTGCCCCATACATTCCAATTTATATGGAAGTACGGATAAGTCACTAAATTTCATCTATATTTTGTTTCGGGGCGAGCCTGGATGTTGATAGGCCAGGTCGGCCCATGGCGTTGGTTGGTTTATCCGACAGGCTGCTGATCCAGGCCCTGGGTGAATTTTTTGTCAACCCATCCAAGCTTTCCCGACGGCAGTTCAACATAAATCCAGCCGCCTGATTCCTGGTATATTTTCAGGTTTTCCCCTTTGTAGGCAAGGCAAGTCACTTCAAACGTCATGCCCGGGCCCGATCTTACGTTGAGCCTGTCCGCGGTCACAGCAACCTCTCCTTTACAGGTAACTGTTCTAAATTCATCCTTGTTTTCAGCCGCGGTCAATGCCGGTGGAGCGACAACCATATATCCATCAGGCATCCTGACATAATAAATCCCCTTGAAATAGTAATATTTCACACCCTGGACCACCCTGATGCCGTATCCCCGGGGCAGCGATGCGACAACAGCGCCTTCAGGTGCTTCCACAAGCACATACCCGGCCGGACCTTTGCGGTAAAACATGCCGTCCCTGATAAACAGGTGCCGGGCACCTAGGATTATAAGGTCAAACAGCGGGTCGGGACCATGGCGGAACCCGGGATGCGGCATTGGATGGCCCGCAAAACCGGCTGTTTCAGCCGCAAGAATGCCGAAGGCCGCCAAAGCACCGATAATAATTTTATTGTTTTTAAACGCAGCCATATTGATACCTTTCTTGGTGTTTCATCAGGTCCGCCTAGTCGTTTCCCTGGGGGCCTCCACCCTGCCCCCTCCCCTGGGGCGCATGATCCGGAATGAGCAGAAGTCTGTCGCCGTTTCTGTCCTGTCTGCATGTTCCGGTAATTGTCTCTCCATTGGGAGCTTCAAACGATGCAGTATCTCCTTCGGCCATTTCTTCACAGGCAGTAAATGCTTCCTGGGGAGGTCCGCCCTGGGGTCTGCCGTTATTATTCCGGGCATATGCCGGACCTGTATTCAGGTTAAATGCGATCATAACCCCTGCCAGGGCCAGTGTAATGGTTGCCGGTTTGCAGATATGAATTGTCATTGTCTTATTCTCCTTATGCTTAATGTAAGGCCCATGGCCAAAATAAAATCGCCCATCTACTTGTCTTTTAAGCCACCCTCGGCGTTATGCCAAAGGACACATATTTTAAATATGCTTGCATTGGCGTGCCTTGACGGTGACTTAAAATCCGGCGTATCTGTGGCAGATTTAATTCCGACCATGGGCCTAAGCCCGGGATCCACACAAAATTCCGCCCCCGGATACGGATCGGATAATAGCTATATATTGAGAGGAGAGGTGGAGAGAATTGTGTGATAAAATAGAGTGTTTACGTTTTCCTGCCCCGCTTCGATTTTATATGCCCCTTCAAAACCTAAGACGGCCAGGTGCCAAAGGGCTGTTTTTCAAATTTCATTGAACCGTCACGTCCCTTGTAGATATTGATCCAGGCATTCCAGTTTTTGGTGTCCGTTTCAGGATAATCCAGACGATAGTGGCTGCAGCGGCTTTCTTTGCGCATCAATGATGCCCTGAGCTTCATTTCAGCGCTGATAATCATGTTGGCGGTTTCAAAGGCCAATCGTAATTCATGGAGATTCGCAGCCTTAAGCATTGGCATGTGATGGTCTCTCAACTCTTCAACATAGGCCAGCGCCGCTTTAAGCAGTCTCTCTTTTTTGATATAGATAATGAAATTGGGAATCATGATGCCCTGCAGAATCTGGGTTACCCATGCAGGACTGTACCCCGCTTCCCTTTTTAACGGTGCAAGTATCTCGGCGTTTACTTCATCTATTTTGGATTTGGAAATTTCCGGCATTTCAATATGTTGACAGTATTCAGCCGCTGCCTTCCCTGCAACCCCGCCCTGCACCGCAGAACCGGCCAATGAGGAGCCGATCTGGGTATAGATTGCACCGGCCATATAGGACCCCAATGCATCTCCGGCTGCATACAACCCCGGTATATTTGATTCGCACTTTTCGTTGACGGGAACAAGGCCTTCTGATTTGTGAATGGCCATGCCGGCCGAAGAACCGCCCACCAGGGTTCCTGCCATTCCCGGAGGGGCACCGCCCTCATCGTGCCGGCCGGAAGGACCGGGCCGCCCTTCGCCTTTGGGAGGGCGGTTTCGTTTAAATTCATCCGGGACAGAGGGTCCGCCTTCCGGTTCTTTTCCACCGGCGGCTCCGGGAATGCCCATCTGAACGGGATTTCCGTTCATATATGCCTTGTAATTCAAATCCACACCCAGATCATGGTGTACTTCGACCCCTGTTATGCCGGGCTTTCTTTCAAACATGCCATGCCAGCCGTCAAAACAGGCGGCAGCGTTTTCTGCCTGGCCGGGATGCCCGTCGTTCCACTCCTTGCCGGTCACCTTGGCACCGATGTTATACGCCATGACAGTGCCGTCGTGGGTTAGGTCACAAATGGGAAATCCATTGGGTTTGAAGCCGCCTGCCCCGGTGCACAGGATGACGCTTTTGGCCTTGAAAAAATGAATTATTTCTTTATCCAGACTGAAACCGGCTGCACCGCAGATCCGTCCTTTTTCCTTGATCAAATGGGTAATGACGATTCTCTCCAGAACAGGGATGTTTCTCTTTTTGACCGGGTTGTTAAAACTCTTGTTATATAGGGGGGAATTAAAAAAGCCCCACGCCTTGAGTTCATTAACGCGGGCCAGGGAATGCTCGGCCATTTGCCGGGTATATACCGGATTATTGGTGCCCAATGCAGACCGGGAAACAGTATCCACAAATTCATCGAGGCTCAATTTTTCAGAATCAGGATCAAATGCGAATATCCCCTTTGCAAAAGGTGTCTGCCCTGAGGAACCCAGACGGCCTTTGGAGACAAGCATTACTTTGGCACCTGCATCATGTGCCTTAACAGCAGCAAATAATCCTGCCATCCCGCCGCCGATAACCAGGACATCCGTTTCGTTTTCGATATTTGTTATTTTGTCCATATCAATTTCAGGGACATTGGTGCTGCACATGCCCTGCTCTGGGAACACCCCAAACGCAGCCATTGCCGCAAGCCCTGCGGCCCCACCTGCAAGGGTCATGAATCTGCGGCGCGACACATCTTTTAATTTTTGTGAAGATGTCATTTATACCTCCGTTATTTCTTTGATTTTTTAAACGTATATGTTTTCAGAAGAAGCAGTATTCCACCTGCAGTGAGCATGCTGATTAGAATTGACATGGATAGGTTTGCATGCCTGCCAAGATCAATGGTGTGCCATACGGCAGTAGAAATAAACAGCATCGCCAGAATACCGTGAAAAAGCCGCCAGGTCTTGTATGTCATGGGCAGCTTGTCCCGTAAAAAAGAAGTGATACCCAATACCAGCATCAGGCACCATGCAATGATGCCCGTCACAACCCCCTGGTTCAGGGTTGTGATGATGGTAAAAAACGCATCAACAGGGGCAACCCCTGCTTCAAAACAACGCGGGATCACAAGATAAAGCGGATGTAAGGATAAAATGGTAATACATATATACCCAATAAATTTATGATAGTTTACCACACGGCTCATCTTAAGATTTGTCAGAACGGTCCTGCTGGAGCGTGTCCAAAAAAACTGTCCCATCATCTGCCAAAAGGCCAGAATGGTTATAATGCAAAGAGATTCTTTTAATAGGGAACGTTCTTGGAAATTGCCCGTTACCCAGATAAGTAATGGTATGCCGGTGAATACCAGTAAGGAGTGTCTGAAAAATCTATTTTTTATATAGGTCCCCATTTCACCCCCATGAAACAATAACCGGAATAGATTTTTCCGGTGAAATGGTGATTGCGTCAACAGGACAATACATCCTGCACAAATGGCATATCTGGCAATCCGCCGGATATGCGATAAATGCTTTTTTGTTTTCTGGGTCTTTGCGGATGACGTCGGTGGGGCATGTTTCCATACATGTTCCGCAACCAATACATCCCTGGATCTTTTCTATACTCATCAATTTTCTCCAATATTATTAGCACAATAAACATTAGATAGCTAACTTATAAGCCGTAATAATTTTAACCTAAGGGTGCCTCTAATAATTAGAATTTTGGTTTGAGTTCGAGGCGCAATAAAATTTTAACCGGATGAATATATTAAATATTTTGAGGATTAAAACTTTATTGCAACGAAGAAATCATAGCCAAAAGGCAATTATCAGAGGTGGCCTTATGTTGCTTCCATACTTTACGGATACGTACCTGTGGATCGAAGAAAATTTTTAAAAATTGCAGGATCCGCCGCCTTTGTTGGGGTATGTGCGCCGTTTGGCAGTTGTTTCCAAACAGCCTGGGCGCTCAATGTCCGCCCTTGCCAAACAGGTGCCCGGGATAACGGCGTCAAAGACGCCCTTGTCGAAATTGAAAAATCGGAAAGGGATCCAAGGTCTTTAAAGGTTCGTTTTTTCAACCACAAATTCAAAGATGATCTTTTTTTGCCCGACCATGAAATGCCCTTTCTTTTATCAAGCCGTATGCGTTTCAAACGTATCCAGCGGCAGATGGGTCACGGCAATTTTTGCCTGGCCGGTTTTGATGATGCGTTGGCTTATGCCCGGTCCTATGCCTGCATAGGAAGGTTTCCCCGTCAAGAACTTGATTTTCTTGAAAAATTATTTTCCCGTCCTGCGGTGGATTACGGCTTTATGGGTAAAAAAACAGTCCCCAGGCTGACCTGGCAGGTACCACCGGGCAAAATCATCAAAATCCGGGGATCGGGCAATTATTTATACAAAGGCAGATCCCACCGCCTGTACCAGGATATCCGGGAAAAAATTGGAACCGATGCTGTGCTGACTTCAGGCATCCGGGGGGTTTCCAAACAGTTTTTCCTTTTTTTGAACAAGGCTGTGCAGACCCGGGGGAATTTGTCCATGGCATCCAGATCCCTTGCGCCGCCGGGTTATTCCTTCCATGCCACCGGTGATTTTGATATGGGGGAAAAGGGATTTGGCCTGGATAATTTTACCGAAAAGTTTACCCGGACCCGGGTGTACAGCCGGTTGTCCAGCCTGGGGTATATTCGGTTCAGGTATGGACCTAGAAATCATTTGGGAGTCAGGTATGAGCCTTGGCATGTTGAGGTTGGAAGCTAAAGGCCACCTCTAATAATTGCCTTTTGGTTTGAGTTCGAGGCGCAATAAAATATAATATGGCTTCCAAATAGATTTTGATTTATAAAATGTCTGTGTCATCTGCACGGATTTTTCAATTTGTGTTATGGACCGGCCCCGGATGTGACCGGGCCGGTCCATGGCAGTTTTAAAAAAGGAAAGATATCAATGTTGATCAACCTTCTGATCTTAAGCGTTGCGGTGTTTTTGGTTGCTAATTTTCTACCCGGCATACAGGTTAAACATTTTGGGACCGCTGTTATCGTGGCGATCGTCTACAGTCTTATCAATTTTTTCTTTGGCTGGTTGCTGATTGTTTTATCCCTTCCTTTTATCATCATTACATTCGGACTGTTCAAGCTGGTGATCAATGCCGTGCTGCTCTGGATCACCGATAAAATGCTTGATGACTTTCACATTAAAGATTTTTTCACAACATTTATAGCGGCCCTGTGCATCACCCTGGTTGATTCTGTAATTAAATGGGCCATTGCGTAATCAGTATCTTCCCAGTACCCTCAAGGTTTCTACCTTTTCCGAGAGGGCATTGAGCACCGGGTCGGCACATGTGTCATCCAGATCTGCCTCCAGGTCTGCATAAAACAGGTATTCCCATGGTTTTCCCGCCACGGGCCGTGATTCCAGTTTGACCAGGTTGATATGGTGGTCGCTGAAAACCTGCATGACCTCAAGCAGGGCACCCGGGCGGTTGCCTGTTGAAAAAATGATGGATGTTTTATCCGCCTTTTTATGTCCCTTAAATTCCCTGGCAATCACGGCAAACCGCGTAAAATTCATTGGATTGTCTTCAATGGATTCGTGGGCAACGGCCATGTCAAAAATTTCAGCCGCCAGGGCAGGGCCAATGGCTGCCACTGAGGGATCAAGGAGCTTGGCCTGGTTTACGGCAGAGACACCCGTGCGCACCGGTAAAATTTCAGTGGTTGTCATCTGGACCAGGTAATTCTGGCATTGGGCAATGGCGTGGGCCGGGGCAAGGATTGTTTTAACCGACGAAACGTCAGTCCCCGGATGGGTGATCAGGGCATGTTTGATACGAATGGTGATCTCACCGATGATTTTCAGATTGTGGCTTTGGAGCAGATCATAGTTTTCGTGGACAGACCCGGACAGGGAATTTTCCACAGGAACCACGCCGTATGATGCGGTGTTGTTCCTAACGGATGCAAAGACCTCTTTGAATGACATCATTGCCACCGGGGTGACATCCTCTCCGAAATAGGAGAGGCAGGCCTTGTGGGAATAGGTTCCCGGTTCCCCGGTGATGGCGCAGGCTGCCGCATTCCGGGTGCGGGGTGACGGGATAAGTTCCTTTTTTTTCAGGTAGTCAAAATCCAGTTGCTTGCCAACCACCGGCGCAATCACATAAATATCCCTGGTCAGGTTCCCGAATTGTTCGGGATAAAGGCTTTGGGGGCCGCCGGAAAGGGCTTTGTCCGGATCTGTATGTACCTCAATCATCAGGGCGTCGGCACCGGCCGCCACTGCGGCCCGGGCCATGGGTGCCACCTTTTCACGGATGCCTGTGGCATGGCTTGGGTCTATGATAATGGGCAAGTGTGTAAGCTTTTTTAAGACCGGGATGGCAGACAGGTCCAGGGTATTCCGGGTATAGGGCTCAAAGGTTCTGATACCCTGTTCACACAGGATGATATTGGTGTTGCCTGCTGCGGCAATGTATTCGGCGGACATAAGCCACTCCTGGACCGTGGCGGCAAGGCCGCGGTTGAGTATAACCGGCTTGGTCAATTTACCGGCGCATTTGAGCAGCTCGACGTTCTGCATGCTCCGGGCACCGATCTGGACCAGATCCACATATTTTTCCATCATCCGGGCCTGGGCCGGAGAGGTCATCTCCGTCACCACGCCAAGCCCGGTCGCTTCCCGGACCCGG
>JAKSBO010001109.1 GCA_022361095.1 Desulfobacterales bacterium
GTCCAGCACCAGGTTGTCGTCCACAATAAAGGCCAGCCGGGTTTTTTTGTTATAGTAAATGTCATCAAGGTCGGCAATGACCCTTTCAATGGGATAGGTCCTGAACGTCCGGCCGTACATGTGCTTCATGCTGCAAAAATTGCAGGTGCGGGTGCAGCCCCTGGAAGTCTCCAGGACTTCGGCCTTCATGTTCATCACATGGTATCCCCAGGTCAGCCGCCGTTTGTCCCGGATGGGCGGTTTTATCCGGGACAGATCCTGCAGCTCCCCCATGGGATTGGTGATGAATCGGTCGCCGTCTTTGTACGTCAAGGAGGGGATGTCCCGGAACCTGTCCCGGCCGTCCAGGGCTTCCACCAACCGTTTAAACGCGGTCTCTCCTTCTCCCTGGATAATGAAATCAATCAGTTCGCCTTCGGGGGATTGGGTGATCTCCCGGGTCATCAGGGTGGCATGGTAGCCGCCCACCACAATTTTGGCACCGGGCCGGACACGCTTGATCAGCCGGATAATCCGGCAGCATGTGTCCCATTGCCAGGACATGGCCGAAAGGCCCACGATATCCGGCGCAAGTTTTGCCAGTTTTTTTGTCAGATAGGCGCGAAGGGACCAGCGTCTCCGGATCAGGTCAATAATTCTGACCTCATGCCGCTCATGGATATTTCCGCCGATGCTGGCAATGCCCAGGTTTGGGAAATGTACGGCATTCTGGTGAATGACCAGGGGGGCGACATCTGGCATGGACATCAGGAGCACTTTCATGGCAGATCCTCCTTGGGAGTCGTTTTTATGGCAAAGGTCTTCTTCTATATCTCCGGGAGTCAGTTCTCCGGGCAAGAATGCCATGCCCCAGGTGCCCGGTCCCATGTGAACCCCTGAAGTCAGGGATAACGGGACAAGGGAAACTTGTGCACGGGGGCAGGCCCGGCGTAATTGGGGCAGCACCGAGGCCTCCACCCATGGCCTGTTATCGGAATATTCCAAAAGAATCCTGGGTGAACCGGTTTTTCCAAATTCGCGTTCAAGCCTTTTGACGGCGTACCGGATCTGGCCGGCGCTGTTTCTGACGGTGGCAACTTTTTGGGCGCCGTCCGCCCTGGGGCTGATGATGGGCCGGATGCTGAGAATATCCCCGGCCACACTGCCCGGCTTGGACATCCTGCCGCCCATGGCCAGGTATTTCAGGTGGTTTAGGAACAGCAGTTCGTCGCAGGCCCCAATGATGTTTAAGGCATGGGCTTCCAGGTCCGCCAGGCCTTTCACGGTTTGGGCTGCCAGGGCAACGGTTTCGGCAATCAGCCCGAGCCTGCCGGATGCCGCACCGGTATCCACAACCCGCATCCGTTCAGACAATCCGTTGTCGGCAATCCACCGGACGGCAACGTCATAATTGCCTGTATACACGGAACCCACACACAGGTAAAGTACCCGGCCGTATTGGCCCAATACTTTCCTGAAGGTTTCGTGGCGCTGGAATACCGAGGCCTGGGCGGTCATGATCCTTTTGCCCCGGGCCATCTCTGCATAGATCCGGGCCGGGTCTGCCAGGGTTTCGGGAGACCCGCCCTCATCGGTCACGATGAAACTGTCCATGAGGGTGATGCCTAACTCTGCGGCCCGGTCAAGGGTGAGTGAGCCGGCCGCATCGGTAATGATGCCCACCGTGCCGGGGTTTGTCCGTGCCTGTACCTTTTGCGGCCCGGTTATGATGGGCTCGGCATGCCAGGCCGTAATGGATCCGATTTCAGAGACCTGATCCTTAAGCGCTTCCCTGTCCTCTGTGTGCACATGGATTTTCAGGGACCGGTCCGTGTGTGCCGCAACAATACTGTCGCCAAGGGTTTGAATCAACCGATCCGGGGCCGTGTCCTGATCCATGCGGACCTGCAAGTCCACACAAAAGGCCGGCGGTGAAGGGTCTGTGTATTCGGCGGAGACACAGAGCCGGTCCTTGAAGCTTTCCATGACCGGGATACATTGGTCCTGCCTCTCCTCAAGGGCCTTGAAGAATCCTTCCAGAAACAGGAACATCCCCAGCGCCCCTGCATCCACCACGCCTGCTTTCTGCAGGGCGGGCAGGCGGGTCATGGTTTGAACCACACTTTGTCTGAGGACTTCGGTCAGGGCGTTGGTATCAGCGGATGTTTGCTGATATTGGCCGTTACATGCCCTGGCTTCAAAAAAACGGGCCTGGCTTTCAAACAGGTCCAGCATGGTACCGGGCCTGGGATCGGCCACGGCATTCATGGCCGCGTTTAATCCCTGCCCGGCGGCCGTGGGCAGGGAGGCGGGCAGCGGATGGGATAAAAAGCCCGAAAAAAAGGCTGCCGCAATATTGCCTGAATTGCCGACGGCCGACATGGACAGCTTATTCACCAGTTCATCGAAAGAACTTCCTGACGCTGTTCTGCCTGCACCGCCACCCGGTTGGATCCGTTTAAACGGTGCCAGGCTGATCTTGAGGTTTTTGCCGGTGTCCGAATCATGGACCGGAAAGACATTGACCTGGTCCAGCAGATCCGCCCAGGCCACAATCCTTTCATAGCCCACGGCAAGGGCGGTTGTAATTTTTTGTGCGGCAGTGCATTCAAATGGGCCTTTGGGCATGACATTACACCAGCAGGGCTGAGGTTATATCCTCGGGGATTCTAAGTAAAAGCGTCATTTCAGGCACACGCACAGCCACCTGTTCGCTTTTTCCCCGGGCACAGATTTGTCCCGTATCTTTACGCCGGATTTCAAAATCCATGCCGATTTTGTATTCAGCCTCGGTCACGGCGGCTTTGCAGATAAATTCGTCATGGAATTTTAAGGGGGCAATATGCTTGATGGATGAGCGGCTCACCGGAAAACTGACATGTTTTGAAAAGGCGTATTCGTACAGGTCAATGCCCACGGATTTAAACAGGTCGAATCTTGTCACATCAAAATA
>JAKSBO010000993.1 GCA_022361095.1 Desulfobacterales bacterium
TGCAGCTACTTCGATAGCAGCATCATCTTTGTCTACAACAGAGAATTGATCAACTGTTACAGCAGTTGGAGCATCTTCATCAGAATCTAATGAAACTTCAACCATCTTAGAGTTAATAGCTACAGCGCCAGTCATTGCTACAGCAGCAGGAGCTGGAGGTGTAGGAGGCTCATAGTTAGGTAAAGCTAACTTAGTACCTAATGTATCAGTCTCGTCCATTTTTGGAGTGTTTAATACTTCTACCATAGCAGCAAAAGCTTCTCCTCTTAATACTGAAGTTGTATCAGAAGCAGTAACACCAACTTCGATTTCTTCAGCTTTCATGTTAACGTCGTCCCACTCTACAGTGTAACCTAATGCTTTTAAGAACATTGCGTTAACTTCTTGAGCTTTCATAGCATCGTTAGGTCTGAAAGTACCGCCTGGAGCGTCACCACTCATCCAACCTTTTTGCTCAGCGAAAGCAACGTATGGTGTGAACCATTGTCCTTCAGGTACGTCTGTAAAAGATGGAGCGAATGCGTAAGCTTCAGCTTCAGCTTTCATACCGTACATTTGTGATAAGATGACAGTCATTTGAGCTCTAGTAAGAGCAGAACCTTCATCTAATCCTTTATCAGTACCAGCGATAACACCGTAAGACTCTAAGGCCTTACCAGCTTCAGAATCTGTAGCAGTTTCTTCAGCGAATGCTGGCATGATAGAAGTTAATACTAGCATAAATGCTAATACAAGAGATAAAACTCTTTTCATGTCTTATTTCCTCCCTTAAAAAAAATATGTAGTTCGTCCGGAGAAGGGATTTGATCAATACAACATGTCCCCCTTCTACTAAGACCGTTGCAGGATCGGTTAGAATGACCAATCCTAATGTTGATTATATCACCAGTTTCGTTTTATGGACAATTATTACAAGCCTTTGTAACATAACTGTAAATTATATTGCAAACGCTTGTTCTTATCCGTTTTTCGAAACTATGAACTTATGCATGTATTATACTATAAAAAACACTCCTGTAGGTTACAGAAGTGTTACGAATGCGTTAATCCGAGAATACGCGTATTATTGAGTTAAAATCTCTATTGCCTTCTCTAGTTGAGGATCTTCATTTAAATAAGAAATAACTATTTCATTTAATGCATTCTTAGTTTCAGGATATAAAGCATATTTATCCTTTAAATTATTTTTTTCTTGAAATAATGCAATGGCTTGTGAAGTCTTCTGATCATACTTAGCAGTTAAATTCACATCATACCCTAAAAACTTTAATCGCTGTTGTGCACCAAACACATCTAAACTGCTAATGCCATAATGAGATATTTCTTCATCAATCATTGGTGCAAAACCATTGATTGCTTCAAGTTCCTCTTCACTTATCATAGGTAGTTCAATATCAGGTTTTATACCTACACCATTAACTGGTTCAGCATCAGCTGAAAAATACTCAGCAGTTGTTAACTTTAATACATCATTATCTAGAAGCGAAAATAAAGTTTGTACAGTACCTTTACCATAGGTTGTTTCACCTATGATAGTACCTTTATCATTGTACTTTATAGCACCAGCTAATATTTCAGAAGCACTTGCTGAACCATTATTAACAAGTACAGCTAAAGGAATATCTAACGAATCTCTTAAAGCATTATAATCCTCTGCAATGTGATTAGCATATCTCACATAAACTATATCATCTTCTTTCTCAA
>JAKSBO010000602.1 GCA_022361095.1 Desulfobacterales bacterium
AACTCTATAGCACCCAATGGTACTTGTTCCTCAAATAGAATGGTTGCTGATGCTGTTGCACCACCATCTACAGTTGTTACAGTTAATGTTACTGTAAAGTCACCAGTATCTGTAGGTACATCACTCTTAGCTGTTACCACACCATTTGAATCAACTTCTACGAATGTATCATCACTTAACGACCAAGTTACAGCTGTATTAGTTGTACCTGTTACAGTCTCAGTGAAATCATATGATGTGAATGCTGGATCAGCAGTTTCACCATAATCAAGTGTAACAGCATCTGTATCTAATGTTACTGCAACATTTGAAGCTGGTGCTGGTGCTGCTGCAGGTGTAGTATCTCCACCACCTGTATCATCTCCACCGCCTGTATCAGGTGGAGGTGTAGTAAGTGTAATACTAATTGTACCTGGCAACTCTTCTACTAAACCAGTTGCTTTATTAAGTGCAGTTGCTTTAATCTGTACTGTAGCACTTGTGTTGACAGTATCTTTAATAGTAAAAGTACCATCATTATTATTTGTTACATAGTTACCACCATCTCCAACAATAGTCCAGTTAATATTACCGTATGCTACTGCTGGTGTTGTAGTTGCTGTAAATCTAGCAATCTTATCTGCTGGACTAACAGTGTAACCGATTGACATGCCTACGCTTGTTGGCGTTAATGCAAATGCTTTATCAAACATTGATGCTGCACCTAAAGCGCCTTTAAACATACCATCTAGCATATCTGTATCGTCTTGATCAACAAATCCTGAATCAAATCTGAATCTGTCAACTTCTGTATCTAAGTATCCTGAGTTCATTACTTGAACACTACCTGCTTCCAAATCAGAAAGCATAAACTTAGTTACATAAATATCTTCATCTATTGTTGCTAAACCTTTATAAGAATAGCCTTCGTCTAAATTATGAATTGATGCTGGTTCAAAGTACTTATAGAATACATCATAATCTAGTGGATCATCTGTTACATTTTTTGGTACCAACTTGAATAATTGATAGAAGTTTTCACTATCTTCAGAATCCAAATCTCTTTGTTGTAAGTCTTCTATTGATGGATAATGTGTTGCTGGATCTGTTTCATAACCACCAATACCATAGAGTGCAGTT
>JAKSBO010000480.1 GCA_022361095.1 Desulfobacterales bacterium
CCCCAACGCGGGATTGGGATTCCAAAGGAGAAAACATGCTGCTGGTAATTGATGTGGGTAATACCAATACGGTGATCGGCGTTTACGAAAACGAATCGTTGAAACAGGACTGGCGTATCAGAACCATCAGAGAGACCACGGCCGATGAATTCAATATCCTGGCCCGGGCGCTGTTTGCCGACAAACGCATCCAGCTCAGCGACATCACAAAGGTCGTCATATCCTCCGTGGTACCGTCGTCCGTGAGAATATTAAACGCGTTTTGTGAGCGTTATCTGGAGATTACGCCATTATGGATCAATGCAGCGTCCGTAAAAGGGCTGATGCCCATTCTCTATTCCAATCCCAACGAGGTCGGCGCAGACCGTATTGTCAATGCCGTGGCTGCCTATGAAAAATATAAAAAAGCACTGATCGTCATTGATTTCGGTACCGCCACCACCTTTGACGCCATATCGGAAAAAGGCGAATATCTAGGCGGTGCCATCTGCCCCGGAGTGGTCATCTCATCCGAAGCCCTTTTCCACAGGGCGTCACGCCTGCCCCGGGTGGAAATGCTCAAAGCCCCGGAGCGGGTAATCGGTGACGACACCATTGAAAGCATCAAGTCCGGCATCATTTTCGGTAACGCAGCCATGGTGGACGGTATGGTGGAACGGATGAAACAGGAGATGGAAACCACCCCCGCGGTCATTGCCACAGGCGGGCTTGCCCCGCTCATTGCCGACGTATCCAATGCCATCGAATCCGTAGACTTGTCCATGACCCTGGATGGTCTTAAAATTATCAGCAAGGCGTTATGACATATCCCGGCGCTTACTTTGTGAAACATGAGGCGCTAAAAGGTGCGCCATAAAACAATGGCAATTAAAAAAACAGTTTTGATATTGTGGGTCAGTATTGTCTGTTCCCTGTTAATCCCGGCCGCCGATGAGCCGGCAGCCCAGGAAAACGACCTGGCTCACCGGCCGTTGGAACAGATTGACAGGGAACCCATTGTCTTTGCGATGCATAATTTCGGATGCGATATGTGCAACCGGGCCATGGAGCTTATTTATAAAGACGCCTTTTCCAGACTGGGTTATTCATTTGCCTACAATCTGTATCCCTTGAAGCGCTCCCTTCCGGAATCAAATGCCGGAAGGATGGATGGCGTGTGTGCAAGGGCACAGATGCCCCAGGCGTTGCAAAAACAATATCCCAATCTGATTCAGGTAAAAGAACCCATCTGGGAAAGTCATTTCTGTGTATACTCCATGCGTCCTGATATCCAGGTGGATGGATGGCAGGACTTAAAAAAATATAAAAACAGCGTTATCGGATTCAATAATGGCTGCATTTATCTTGACCGTATGATTCGACAATATCGATCAAAATCCCAAACGCTCTACGGGGCATTGAATTCCACCCAGGGCCTGCGGATGCTTGCATCCAACAGAATCGGAACATTTATAGGCGTCTCAGGTGCCGCTGACAGCATTCTCAAAAAAGAGGAGTTCAAAGATAAGATTGTATACAATACCGGTTCATTAGGCACCCTGCCCCTTTATCCCTATCTGAACAAAAAATATGCCCATCTGGCACCCCCCCTGGCATCCGTGCTGAAAGAGATGAAACAAACGCATATCATTGACAGATATGTTTTCATGGCGCAAAAAGAGGTGTTCGGTCCGGCCAAAAAAATCACCATCAGTACAGGTTTTCAGCCGCCTCAACACGCGTCCCGAAATTCAGCCGCCTCTTTTTCGGGCAAGGTATCGGATATCGTGACCCGGGCCTTTGCACTGGAAAACTACCAGGCCTCTTTCATTTTCAGATCCAGGCTCACCGCGTTCAATATGGCAAAGGACGGGCTGGTTGACGGCACGATTCTCTGGAGAAAAACCAAAAACAGAAATAATTATTTTTATTTCAGCAAGCCGCTCATCACCGCAGACATTGTTTTTTTTCATCTGAAATCAAAAAAATTTGACTGGCAGGTGCTTGACGATCTGGAGCGGTACAGGGCAGGAATCGTTGAAGGGCTGCTTTATGAGGATCTTTTTGATGCTGCAGTGTTTTCAGGACGGCTTTTATCAGAGACTGCGGAAAATGAATACGCCAATCTAAAAAAACTTGTTTCGGGTGAGATTGATTATACACCCGTTACTTTGGAAAACGGATATGAAGTCATAAAAAACCGCTTCCCCATAAAAACTGCAGCCTTATTCACCCACCACCCGAAACCTTTGATACGGCATAAATTTTACCTGCTTTTATCAAAACAGATCAAAGAAAATCAAAAACGCATTGCTGAGTTTAACCAAGGGCTGTACCAGCTTAAGAGAATGAATGCGGCCGGCGCTAAATAATTCGGGCTTGATCATAAGATCGGCCATTATACCGAACTTGCCATTTTAATATTATTTTTTCTTGGCCGATGTTATGATCACGCCTCAAAAAACGAATCACGCCCGCCCAAGGGACATCAACAACCAAGGCCGCTGCACTGAAGATTCAGTGCAGCGGCCTTGTAGTAAAGATTATGATTCAAGGGTTAGAACCCGTATTTAATCTCGGCAAAGACCCGGTCATTGTCGCCGATACCGTCGTAGTGCTTAAGATTGCCGGAGGCATAAAAAATCACCCCCAGCTTAACCGAGACATTGTCATTGACATCGTATTCCCCTGTGAAACGTGCCATGGCCCCGTCATCCCCCATATCGCCGTAAGCGATTAATAACCCGGTAAAGTTGAGGGTCTCATTCATGAAATCCCGGCTGAAGCGGAAAGCCGTCTCAAGCCGGTCCTCTTCGGCCCGGTCCGGATCATGTTCCATGGCGGTTTCAAAATCAAAGAGATGACGATTTACCAGCTCCAGGGTAATGGTGGTATCTGTGATTCCTTGGTACTCAATGCCGACCATCAGGTCCAGCCGGTCCTTTTCATCCGGGGTTGAGTGAAATTCCAGGCCTTTGAAATAGGCGGTTTCCGCTGTGAAGAGATAGTTGCCCAGGGCCACGGCCAAGGCGCCGCCGGCCATCTTCACCCGTGAGTATCGCAGGGCAGGCCGATCAGGGTCGCGGGAGACCCAGGGGGTACGGTTGTAGACATCAGCCCAGTAAAAGGAGAGGTCCCAACCGGTAAAAAATCCCTGCCAGGCAAGGCCGTACTGGGTATTGGAGGACCCACTGCCCGGGGCATCATCCGGCAGCCGGACAGAGGAGGTGAAAAAATCGTTGCCCGGCACAGGGTTTTTGTTGAATTCCGCCTCGTGGATGATAAGCCCGGTCAGGGCCCATTTGCCCGTGTAATAGTCCACACGGGTCATGGCGGCCGGCAGGCGCAGGTCTTCAATATCGGTCACCCCGGGCTCCCGCTGGTCAAGGGGATTGATCACGTCAGCCACCCGGATGTTGTCGGATTTTCCCCACACCACGATCTGCCTTCCGATCTTAATGTCCAGATTCCCGGTGAGACTGCCCTCTATATAGGCTTCCCTGATTTCCAGCTCTTGTTCATACTCGGCAAGCACGGCATCGGGGTAATCTCCCCGGCCTTTAAGGGTATAGGCAAGATCGTAGAAGGCTTTGCCGGAGACAAACATTTTCCACCGGTCAAAGACGGGCCGTTTGTACTCCAGCATAATCTCGGGCACCAGACGGGTGATCCCCCTGTGATCGGGCTGGTTTTCCTTTGGGGCGTCATGGGCAAAGGCTGCTGATCCGGATAATTTGAGATGACCGGAAAGCCCCTTGGGTATTGTCAGACCGGACCCGTCCGGAGTCTCACTCCCGCTTTCAGGCCCTTCAAACCCGGAAACCAGTTCATCCAACCCCTCCATACCCTCTCCTGCAGCGCCCCCGGTGTCACCGTCCTCCTCAAATCCATCCAGCACCGATTCCAGGTCTGCGTCGCCCTGGGCAGACAGAACATCCCCGGAAGAACAGCAGATCAAAGCAGCAGATAACATGGCAGCCAGACAGAGGCGTCCCATTCTAGATCCCTTTCTCCATTTGCCTGATAGAGAAAAACGTTTCGTCAAGGCCTTGGTTGAACCGGACCTTCTCCTTTATAAAAATAGTTTTATGCAGCATGAGCTTTCCCCTTTTGGTGGTCATCTTATTCCGTGTACCCACCCAGATCCCTTCGATATTCTCAATGACCTCCATGTCCATATACTTGACCTTATTGCCTTCATCAAGCCAGTGAACCGCCCGTACCACCATGTCGATGTCTTTTTGAACAAAAAGCACCGACCGGATATAGCCGTACTCATCAATCACGTCCTGGGTCCTGGGGACGGCCTTGATCACCCATACCGGCTTATCCCTCACCTTTGACTCCTTTAACAGGGTGTAATCGTAATTCTCAATCTCAGGCTTGGTCATATCGGCATAGGAAAAATCGGTTCCCATAAAGCTGCCGCTTTTATCCGTAGAGGCGATGCGCTTGCTCTTTCTCAAGGCTGGAAGATAGAGCCACTGATCGTCGTCACGCTGGTAATCGTCGTAATCATAGGTCAGAAATCCTGTATCCCTGACATCGGCCGGGGAGAGAAAAAACATCAGCTTGAGGATGTCATCCCCCTTGTCTTTGACAAAATTGCGCATCTCCCTGATCCGCTTTTTGCCGTGCTTGTCAATAAGGATCATCTTCATTTCCGAAATTTCATTATCACCGTCATCCCGGTCATCCACCCGCTCCATAATTTTCCTGGCCCTTGGGTCGTCTTTCCCAAAGGCTGTGCAGGTGCACACCAGTACCAGGCAGATCAAAAAAAGCAACAGATTGATCGGTCTCATTTCCCCCTCCTTGCCCGGGCTGCAGTCCGGTCCTTGTAAACCACCGTTAAGAGTGCAGGGGTTACAAGGAAATTGGCCAGCAGTGCCGTTAAAATGGTTATACCTGTGAGCAGGCCGAAATCGTACAAATTGTTCATCCCTGCAAGCATAAAGATAAAAAATCCAACGGAGAGCACCAGGCTGGTAACCAGCATGGCCCTTCCCGCTGTAAAAAAAGTTCGTCTCACCGCAGTGGCCACCTGGCCTGACTCTTTGTAGTAAAGCCTGAAATTGTGCATAAAGTGGACGGTGTCATCCACGGCCAGCCCTATGGCGATATTTCCCACCAGCATGGTGAACAGGCTCATTGGGATCTGGAACCACCCGATGATGCCCAGGGTAATTAAAATAGAGGTAAGGTTGGGCACCATGCTCAAAAGCCCCATTTTTAAATCCCCGATGAGCAGAATCATTAAAAGGGTCACCATAATCAGGGCATAAACATAGCTTTTGGCCATGGTTTTTACGGCATTGGCCAGGGTCTCAAAAAACAGGGCCATCATGCCCGTAAGGGTGATATCACACTCCGGATAGGTGGTCTCCAGATAGGTACGGATGCGCTGGATCAAAGGCTCGTACAACAGTGCATCCTTGAACGGGGCCTTCAGGATCAGCCGGGCCTTTTGAAGCTGTCCCTCAGTGACGTCCAGCAAATCGTCCGACCCGCTGTTCTCAAACAGCAAAATCTCCTGGGCAATGAGTTCCCGGCTGTCGGGGATGGTGTAGAAATCACTCCTGTTTTCATTCAGGGCCATGTTGGTCTCTTTGACAATGGCGGAAATAGAGGTGACCTTACCCACAAAGACCCCCACATCTTCAAAGGTCTCCATCTCATCCTCGGACAGGGCCAGCCGTTTCATGAAATCCGGGGTATATAAACCGTTTTTCATCTTTGTATCCAACACCGCCTCCAGGGTAACCGATCCCCGAAGATCCCTGTCCGCCATCTCAGTGGCCAGGCGGACCGGGTTATCTTTGGGCAGCCACTCCAGTGGGGCATGGGAAAATTTCATCTTCAGGGCCCCATAAACGGAAAGACCTATGATCATCAGGGTGATCCCAAGGATCATTTTGGAATGGGCCATGGAGAATTTGCCGGTTCCCACAAGCAGCCGGTCAAAGACGGTGTGCTCGCCGGACCCGGCTTTTGTTTCGGGGAGCGCTGCCGGGCTGACGGCCAGCAGAGCCGGCAACACCAAAAAGGTGATGAGCATGGCCAGCATGACCCCGCATGCGGCAAAAATGCCCAGGTCAGCCACCGGAGCGACCTCTGCCGTACAAAATGACAAAAGCCCCCCTGCCGTTGTTACTGAGGTCAGCACAATGGCAAGGCCGGAATGGCCCACGGCATAGATTACCGCCTCTCGCTTGTTATGGGTTTCCCTGAGCTTTTTATAAAAAAGGGCCAGGATATGCACGGCATCTCCCACACTGACGGCCAGCAGAAACGAGGGCAGGATCTGGGTGGGCAGTTTGATGGACTTCCCGCACACGGCCATGATGCTCACCGTGCCCAGCAAGGATAAAAGGGTGACCACAAGGGGTGAAAAAACCCCTGTGAGCCGCCGGAACATAAAAAAGAGAAAAAGGGCGATGGCCCCCACGGCAAGGCCGATAAACCGCAGCATATCCTTCATCATGGTGGCTTTGATGAAATGGGTCACGGCAGCAGAGCCTGTGATATGAAGTTCAAACCCCTCCCCGGTGTGCCTGGCCACGATCTCTTCCACCGCTTCCACAGCCCTTGAGTTTTCAGCATCCGTAAGATAGGGCTTTTTCACGCTCCCCCCGGAATCTCCTGTCTCTCCGGTTTGCTCATCTTCAAATCCGGCCTCGGAAAAGGTCTCCAGATCGTCCTCTCCAATCTCCTCAAACCCGGTACGGCCGATCACCTCAGA
>JAKSBO010000419.1 GCA_022361095.1 Desulfobacterales bacterium
GATGAAGCATTTATATATTAGCTTGCAGATTATTTTTACGCTTGCACACCTTCTTCTTCAATTTGTGCATCAGCGGCTTGCGCATCTTCCGGTGTCACTTCAACTACGTTACTTTTCTCTATTATAAGGTCAATCGCCTTTTTTTCAAGCTGGGTGTGTTTATAATATTCAAGCTGGCGCTGATCCATGTTGAAATAATTCTTGATGGCATCTTTTGTCGCACTCATGGTCTGGGCCATCTCTTCAAAGCCGGCATCAAGTTCTTCATCGCTGAGCTCCAGCTTTTCCTGGTCGATTATTTTACCCAGGATCAGATGCCGCCGCGCCTGTTTTTCAGCCACATCCCTGTATTTTTCCTGCATGATTTCCCTGCTTAATCCCACTTCTTCAAGGGAGGTGTTGTTCTGGGCATAGGCCTGTTCCGTTTCTGCGATAATGCCGTTTAATTCGCCTTCAACCAGGGCTTCGGGGACTTGAAACTCTATTTTTTCAAGTATCTGGGTAAAAACCTGCTCGCTCATTTCATGCTTGACGCGTTGGGAAATTCCCTTTTCAAGGTTGTCCCGGATGGCTGTTTTTACATCTTCAAGGGTTTCGTATTGATCAAGGTCTTTTACCAGGTCATCATTGGCTTCGGGCAGCAGCTCTTCCTGAATCTCTTTGAGTGTGACCTTATATTGAATTGTTTTTCCTTTCAGATTTTCATCATGGAAATCTTCTGCGTAAGTCACTTCGATTTCCAGATCCTGAACCGGAATGGCGCCGATAAGTTTTTCGGAAAATTCTTTGGGTAAAGGCTCCATGTTGAGGGCTGTAACATAATTTTCAACTTTGGGTGTGTGCTCAAAGGCTTCTCCATTTAAAAAACCTTCATAATCAATCAGAACAAAGTCACCTTCTTTTACAGGACGCTCCTCTTCGACCTTTTGCTTTGTGGCCATGGTCTTTTGGAGCATATATATCTGGCTTTCAATTTCGGCTTCGCTCACTTCATAAAGCGTCTTTTTAAGTTCAAGGCCTTGGAAATCAATATCATCCAGTTCGGGTTTAACTTCCA
>JAKSBO010000767.1 GCA_022361095.1 Desulfobacterales bacterium
CAGCATTCAGCGGCTTGTCCGCTGTAATGTTTTGTTAGGTGCTTTTGTTATTACCTGTCGATATATCTCTGTGTAGCCTCGTTTATTGAAATCATGTTGTATATGTTCAATAGTTGATTCCATTTCCTTTGAAGCATTAGCATGAGACTGCATTTCGAGTATCCACAATAACTCTTCTATAGTCTTGTTTATAGCGCTTTTAATTATGCCTTCGCCTTGCTTCCCACCCTTTCTTTTACCACCATCAATACAAGCATCAAATAGCTCTAATAATTCCTTGTATTGTTTATATCCGTTACCCATATATTCACGGCAGATCTCCCATTTTGATTGGCGGGCCAACTCCGCATAAACATAGGTAAATAATTTTTCAGCTAAGGCTTTATCTTTTATATGGATTTCTTCGAATATTTTAACAGGTTCCTCAGGGCATCCTAATGCATCACAAATGCTTTCATACTCATGAAATTGGCAATGTGACTTGGTATTTCTAAATTCTTTTAGGGAAGATTCTTTTATTAGAGTTAGTTCTTCCAATGCAGGAGGATAAACATTTCCCAAGTCAGCCCATTCACTAAGGCAATACGATAACCGAACACCATAATATGATTTTTTAATCTTAAGTGCGTTATCAAAAAACCAGTGATACGTCTCAAGAGAGAGACTGTAGTGCTTGCGCGCACATGCTTCCCTTGCTTCTTGTAAAATATCGCCCGGATCTGTTTCCATGCTCTGCTTTCTCCTGCACCTAACGCTGCAATTCACCGGAGTCGAGCGTTAGCGAGGTGTCCGTGTGGAATTGCCTGGTTAGCACTTCCAGATGTTGTTAAATGGCTGCATTTATCTTTCACAAAGCACCTATCTCGCATTTTTTGATTTTGAATTCTTCTTAAATTTGTCGAAGAACAGCCATTCCCAGGGAAAAAATATTGCAAAAACAATCACGCCTACGATATTAATTGTTCCCCATTCTTCTTCCGGCCCAGCAAATCCAAAAATAAGGCCACCAATAACTA
>JAKSBO010000017.1 GCA_022361095.1 Desulfobacterales bacterium
GATCGGCGAGCTGGGATCCAGGCTGTCCGGTGGGAAAAAACAGCGGATCTGCATTGCCAGGGCCCTGATCAAGGATGCGCCTGTGCTGATCCTGGACGAGGCAACCTCGGCCCTGGATTCCCAGGCGGAAAAAGTTGTGCAAAAGGCGCTGGAAAATTTGATGAAGGGCCGCACATCTTTTGTCATTGCCCACAGGCTGTCCACCATTGATTATGCATCCCGGATCATTGTGCTCAAAAACGGCACCATTGTTGAACAAGGGGGTCATGATGACCTGATGGCGGCAAAAGGCTTTTATTATCAACTGCAATCCATGCAGACTAAAACAAATTAACCATTCAAGGAGCTGATATGGCTGTATCAAAAGAACTGCTTGAAATCCTCGTTTGCCCCAAGTGTAAAGGGCCGGTGGAACTGACCAAATCTGAAGACGGCCTGGTTTGCAACGCCTGCGCCCTTAAATACGAAATCCGGGATGATATCCCCATTATGCTCATTGACGAGGCCATTGCTATCAAACAATGAGTACGCCTAAAAAACCTGTACCGGCCAAGCTTGTGATGTCGGTTTTCATGAAGGACAAGTCGGTTCTGGCATCGATATTTTCACGCCTTGAAGCCGTAGGCGGCCCCGTGGACATGATCTCTCCCTGGCTGGATTTTGATTTTACCGATTATTATTATAAGGAGATGGGGGAACCGTTGTTTCGCAGGCTTATTGCTTTTAAGCCGCTTATGGAACAAGAAACCCTGGCTTCGGTCAAACTTGACACCAACAGAATTGAATCTGACTGTCTGGACGAAAATAACAGAACCATCAACATTGACCCGGGATATCTTCTGTCTTCCCGGTTTATCCTGGCCACGGGAAAGGAGTATTCCCACAGGATTTACATCGGACAAAAAATTTATGCAGACCTGACATTAATGTACACCAAAAAAGGCTTCAAAACCCTGGAGTGGACTTACCCGGATTACGCCTCGCCTGCTGTGCTTAAATTTTTAGGACAGGTGAGACAGAAATATCTTTCGGATCTTAAGACCATAAAAGGATAAATTGTATGATAAAAAGCATGACCGCTTTTGCCAGGGTGTCGCACACCCTGGAAACCCTGACTGTAGACATGACCGTGCGAAGCTATAATTCCCGGTTTCTTGATTTTTCCATTCATCTGCCCGAAACCTGCCAGCCCTTTGAAGAGGAAATAAAAAAAATCATGGGGCAGTTTCATACCCGGGGCAGAATAGAAATCCGGGCGAGTCTGGAGGACCAGTCCCTGGCCCAGGATCTGTTTGAGGTGGACATTATCAAAGCCAACGCTTATTATAAAGCGTTGAAAACGGTGCGGGACACCCTTTCTCTTTCCAGTGATATTGCCCTGGAAACCGTACTTGGGGCCAAGCAGGTCATTGTGGCTGCAAAACCGGAGGTCAATCTGGCGCGTCTTCGCTCTGCCCTGTGCGACACGGCCCGTAACGCGGCCCAGGCCCTTGATCGTATGCGAAAGCAAGAGGGCGAAAATCTTTACCAAGACTTACGCCATCGTATTTCAGACATTGAACAGCGCATGGCAGACGTTGAAACACAGGCCAAAACCATACCGGAAACGTATAAGGCCCGGCTTAAGGAACGCCTGGCTGTGCTGACTGCCGAGGATGGGGATTGTCTTGATCCGGTCCGTTTGGCCCAGGAAACAGCGCTTCTTGCAGATAAAAGTGATGTATCCGAGGAGATTGTCCGGGTGCACAGCCATATTAAAATGTTCCGGGAGGTCATGGATGAAAAGGCGTCCCAGGGCCGAAAACTCAATTTTTTGATTCAGGAATTTAACCGGGAGTTTAATACCATTGGGTCCAAAGCCGGTAATGCAAATTTATCCCATTCCGTGGTAGACCTGAAATCCGAGCTGGAAAAAATTCGCGAACAGGTGCAGAATATCGAATAAAGGCTATGGGGCGACCTGGGTTTTGTTGGTTCAGTCCATAACGAACGTCAAACGATCGGTTTGTTTTTACACACTTTTTTTAAAAAAAA
>JAKSBO010000495.1 GCA_022361095.1 Desulfobacterales bacterium
AATTGATCCATATGACAGCCTTCAAAGGAGTTTGGAGTTGGTTTATAATATTTTCCTTTTTCGGTTTGATAATATTCACCGTTGAATAATTCTTCGGAAATGTTTTGAGCGCCTAATTTTGCAATTTTAGCACATTGCTTTGCAAATGCTTTATCGTTCATTTCCAATGCCATTTGCTCACCGGCCAATAAAACAGCATTGTACAATCCACTAATCCAAGGAATTTTACCACGCCATATCTTATCCAAAGTATTGTATTGGTTTCCTTCTAAAATTCCATCAGGTGCACCTGTGTCAATGACTTTATCTTCGTCCGGATATTCAATGATGTACTGGTCTTCGTGAATCAAATATTTAATGGACTTTTTGATTTTGTCATAGTTCTTATTCAAGAATGTTTTATCAGGACTCATTAAATGCTCCCTGTACATTCTTAGTATCGTTCCGCAACTTCCATCGGTAGCCAGACTTCTTCCATCATGACTTCCAATCCTTGACTCTGCCCTGTATGCAGTATATCCTCTTCCATCTTTTTCAAACCAGGCCAAATCGGGATTATAATCCACCTGCTCCCTCATCTGGCGAGACAAGTTCGGGAACAAACGCCCCATAGCCTGTTCGTAATGGAATACGTGTGTACAAGTACCAGGTCCCATCATGGTCCCTTCAAGGGCATAAAACCTACCTTTATTAAAATCGTCAGTAGGATCGTTTAAACGAAACATTGAACGTGTTGCAAAAGTTGAAGCAGGTACAAAAACACGGTCTAAGAACCAATACGGTAAGGTGGAATTATAATATGTTTTATTCCAATCCTTAGTGGCTCCAAACAATTCCTCTTTGTTTTGGTATAGTTTTTCTGCCACATCGCTTGATGAAGAATAGTTAGCTGTATAATAGTTAGTAACATCATCACCACCTTTTACTCCTTTTACCTGTTTCAGCACTTCGCTTACATTAGGGAAATACCAGGAAATGATATAAGATATCTTCTTCGATTGGTTCGGCTCCAATGTAATTTCCTCTCCAACTGTACCAACTATCTTTTCTCCTAATTCAGCTTTTGCTGTTTTAAGGTCGGATCTATCAACTGTAAGTCCCATGTTATAAGCCACATCATCTCCTCCCGGCATTTGAGGATTTGCAAATGCTTTATCAGACGGGTCTAATAATGTCAACGACATATTTCCATAATCAGCAGCAGTAGTTCCTTTCGAGTCGATTTCTGAATCGAAATTTACCTGAAGTAAACCGTCTTTCTTCACTACCGTATTTACGTGTGTGCCTTTATGGTTTTTAGCCGTTTGGAAATGAGACATATTTTGTAACCATCCTACAAAATCAAAAGTAACGGTTCTGTCGCTGGTGTTTTTCACCACGTACTCCATCACAACTGCCGGATTCTCACTTTTATCATAAGCTGTTAGGAAAAAAAAAAAAAAAGCTTCTAAACTTACCTCTAATGGTACATTGGGGTCGCTATACTTCACTTTTCCAATAGGGTATTCACCTCTAAA
>JAKSBO010001053.1 GCA_022361095.1 Desulfobacterales bacterium
AAGGAAGCAGCGATAAGTGATCCCTTCTGTGTCTTGGATCGATCCCGGTCACGCAATTATCCGTCCTATTTGTTCAGCCGGGTTTTCTTTTTTTTACCTCCCTTTTATATCTTGACATGTTTTCAAACAGACTTATTTTTCAGCCATAATTTATCATTTTATTAATTTTTAAACATTTAAATATAAGGGATTTTGGAGCAAACACATTGGTACTCAAAGAGAATAAAAAAAAAGCTGACGGGAAAGAGGAAAAAGCTGATATCCCGGATACTCCTGAGGCAGACGAGCAAAAAAATTCCGATGAAGGAAACGACCCGGAAAATAAGGATGATCAAGAAGGACTTGAAGATCAGTTAAATGCGCAAAAAGAAAAAGTACTCAGATTATCTGCAGAATTTGAAAATTTCAAAAAGCGAAAACAAAGAGAAATTGATGAATTCAAAAAATTTGCCAATGAAACGATTTTCAGACAGCTTCTTTCAGTGGTGGATAATCTTGAGCGCGCCATCGATTCAGCCACAGATGACGTGGATGAAACCAGCCTGCTTGAAGGCGTAAAATTGACGCATAAAGAACTGCTCAAACTGTTTGAATCCTTCAACGTAACCTTGGTCGAGGCAGAAGATAAGCCCTTTGACCCCAATTTTCATCAGGCCGTCACCCACGCACAGAATAATGATGTGCCGGACAATACTGTCACAAGTGTCTTACAAAAAGGCTACCTGCTTCATGACAGACTGCTCAGACCCGCCATGGTGGTTGTCTCAAAAAAAGTTGAGAATCAGACCCAAGAAAAAACTCAGGAAGATTAAAGATATTTAGAAAGGAATTGTTATGGGTAAAATTATTGGAATTGACCTTGGCACAACCAACTCATGTGTCGCGGTTATGGAAACCGGTGGAGAAGCAAAAATCATCACCAATGCCGAAGGCGGCAGAACAACACCATCCATTGTGGCGGTCACGGAAAGCGGAGAGCGTATTGTCGGTCAGGCTGCCAAACGCCAGGCCGTAACCAACCCTGAAAACACCATTTTCGGTGTAAAACGCCTAATCGGCAGAAAATTCAACTCAAAGGAAGTCCAGGACGATATCCCCATACTGCCGTATATCATTGAAGCCGCGGCCAACGGCGATACCCGGATCAACATCCGCGGCAAGCAGTACAGTCCTGCAGAAGTTTCCTCGTTTATTCTTGCCAATATCAAGCAAACTGCCGAGGACTACCTTGGGGAAGCCGTGACCGACGCAGTCATTACGGTTCCGGCCTACTTTAACGACAGCCAGCGCCAGGCCACCAAGGACGCCGGTAAAATTGCAGGCCTGGAAGTTAAACGTATCATCAACGAACCCACAGCCGCATCCCTGGCCTATGGCCTGGACAAAAAGGGTGAAGAAAAAATCGCGGTATTTGACCTTGGCGGCGGCACCTTTGACGTATCCGTTCTCGAAATCGGCGACGGTGTCTTCGAAGTAAAATCCACCTCCGGTGATACCCATCTGGGTGGCGAAGACTTTGACCTCAGACTCATTGATTTCATGGCCGATGAGTTCAA
>JAKSBO010001009.1 GCA_022361095.1 Desulfobacterales bacterium
ACTTGCTGCGGATACAAAATTATAAGGCAGGATGACCGGTTTTTCAAAGCTTAGCTCAATATAGATACCTCTCTTTTGTTCTTGAATATCAATTGTTTCCATCATTTTTCAGATCAAAGTAAAATTTTACCGCAAGGGAGAGTGACGCCAGTTTCGACCGTATCGAGTCCCCCCGTGATGTCAGGATCAGGGGCATATCACCACATAGAATAACCCCGGCAAGGGCAGCCCCGGATTGGGTTGTCAGGGTTTTCCATAAAACATTGCCCGAATCAATGTCCGGCAGAATCAGCACATCGGCATTGCCCCGGATTCGGCCTGAGTAGTGTTTCTCTTCGGCAATGGAGAGATCCATGGCCACATCCAAAGAGAGCGGGCCTTCCACAATGCAGTCGTCCCTGTCTGCAAAACGGGCCGCAATATTTTCTGCTTCAATGGAGCTGTCCACGCTGCGGTTAACGCTTTCAACGGCAGATATCACTGCCACCTTGGGGACCTTGATATTGAGGTTGTGCACCACTTTCAATGCATTTTCAAGGATGGCCACACGTTTTTGTTCGTCCGGGTACGTGTTTAAGGCACCGTCTGAAAATGCCAGCAGTTTGTTGCGGGTGGGGATATCCACGATGGCGGTGTGGCTCATGACCTGGCCTTTCTGGAGCCGGCCGCTGGATTTGAGGTATTTAAAAAAGCCCCTGAGGATATCTTCGGTATGGATACGCCCTTTCATAAGGATATCAACCTTGCCCTGCTCTAAGAGGCTGACCGCTTCTTCCACGGGTGTTTCCGTATCAATAATGGTGTAGTTGTCATTGTCGATGACAAGGTCGTATTCATAGGCCATCTGGCTGATTTCCTGGAAATCGCCAAGGAGCACGAATTTGGAGATGCGGAACTGGCCTTCTTCATTGGCCCGTTTGGCTGCCTGGATCGCCTCTTCGTTGCTGGCGCCCACAATGGCAATGGTCGGCGCATAATTTTCTTCGACCGTCAGGTATGCCGCATCAATGATATCATCCAGGGTGGTCAGCGGGGCGCCTTTTTTCTTGAACCTGATTTCACGTTTGAATACAGGGGTGTCGATCAATGTGTCTTCGTCATGCCTTTTTCTGGCCAGGGCATCCCGCTCGGTTTCGTAGTCTTTAAGCGACTCCGGGGCAAAATACCCCCGGATCTGTCCGGCCGCCAGGGCGTCGTGCTCAAAGTAACCGGGCATGATCACCACAGGATAGCGGCCTGCGATATTCTGTTTGACCCGGTGCATCATGTCCGGATTTTTGGCAAGCCCGCCGGTAATCGCCATGACCCTGACATCTGCGCCGTCCGCGGTGAGCTCAAGCATGCCCCCGGCAATTTTTCTTGCCATGAAGTTTTGGACCATTTCTATTTTTTTGCGCTGCACCGGGGTGGCCCCCTGGCGCAGGAATCCGATCATGGCATAGAAATCGTTGGTGCCCACAAGGGAGAGAAGCCCGCCCCGGCTGTCTATGACCTGTTCAAGATCCCGGATGGAGATATCCTTGGATTTGATGGCTTTAATGACCCGGTCAATATCTATGGCACCGCTTCTGCTTGTTGACGGCAGGCCGGAATAGGCATCTATGAGCATGGAGACCCGGCCTTGCCTGTGGGCGGCAAGCGAGGTGCCCCCGCCTAAATGGGCGGTGACGGCATTCACGTGTTCCGGTGTCTGATTCATTAAAGATGCCACGATCCGCCATGCAGCCTTGTGGCTTAAATAATGCGCGCCGGCCCCATTGCGTTTGATTCTTACAAATCCCGTAACCCGGTCCACCAGATCCAGTTCGTCACAGACAAAGGGATCGGTGGTGGTCAACAGCGGGTCCTTTTGGCTGCCGGCCATCCGGGCCAGCTCCATGCCCATGGGAATACCCATGTTGCTGGCATGGGACCGCAACGGGTTCTCCACAAGATCCCCGACCATTTCCGGGACCACCCGGTAGGTGCCGGATGGGATGGGTCTGAGAAAACCGCCCTGGCAGGCGATGCCGTCAAGGGAGTCAAGGGCGATGCCGGCACGGTCCAGATGTGCTGCCACAGCCTTTGTCCTGCGGTCTACGCTGTCTTCTTCATCGGGAAGAACATGTATTTCAAAATGATGTATCTCTTCCAGTCCCCGGTAAACGGCAATCCGGGTAGAGACTGTGCCCGGATTCAGCAGAAGAAACCGCATCTGTTCCCGTTGTGCTTCCCGGGCCAGGGATGGGCCCAGAAGGCGCTGTATTGCGGGGGATTCTTCCTGGCTTGCGCGTTCCATTTCAAGCATCATGGACAAGGCATTGCCTACAATGGTATTGATACCGGGGGAAGGGGGGGATTTAAGCAGGACTTCGATGATTGCTGAAATATCGCTTTGCATCAGCCTGGCCTCCGAACTTCCCACACCTTGTTTAATCTGTTCTGAAAGATCTGCCAGCCAGGCTTCACTGGTCACTGTCAGATCCCTCTCAAAAGCGGACATGGAAATATTGATTTTTCCAATTTCGCCCACGGCTTCAATTATTTTACTGCGAAGTTCTGCGCTCACTTTTTAGGGTTCCCTTTGTTTATCATCAATTAATTTAAAGGTTTGTACTTAGGGTATATCAATCCGGGGTCTCCTCCCCGGAGGCAATACGGCGCAAAACAGATCTGAACTGTTTTCCTGTGGGCGTTCTCGGCAGCTGATCCGTAATGATGATTTTTTCCGGTACGGCAAAATGGCCGATTTTATCGGCGATATAATTCTTTATCTGGTCAATGCATGTCTGTTCATCCTCGATCGCCTTACTGGGCACCACAAAGGCCACAATCTCCTCCCCGGAGCCGTCCTGGCTGCTGATAATTGCAGCTTCATCAACCAGGGAGTGGGAGGTCAGCACGCCTTCAATCAGGGAAGCACCCATACTTTGCCCTTTGACCTTAATGCTGTCATCAAGCCGCCCCATGAACCAGAAAAAACCGTCTTTGTCGGACCGGACCCCGTCATAGGTAAAAAAAGAGCCTGGAAATTTTGAGAAATAGGTCTTTTTAAAATGTTCGGCAGTGCCCTTGGTGGCTGTTGCCATGGCCGGCCATGACCGGTCAAAGATCAGATTGCCGCTCATGTTTGTTTTGCAGGGTTCGCCAAAATCGCTCATGATCAGAGGCTCTACACCTAAAGCGCCGAACCCGATGGTCCCGGGCCGGTTCAATTCCGGGCTCGGGTATGAATTGAGCAGCGCCGTACCGCTTTTATTTTGGACCCAAAGGTTTACCACCCGTTCCGGAGCGTTTACCAGTATGCCGTCGGCATAATTAACCAGCCTGGGGGGAAGGGCGTTGCCGCAACAGGCAATAACGGGAAATCGTTTGTCTGTGTTCAGCGGGTTTTGCCCCAGCTGTTCCCTGAGTGCCGAAATCAAATTCGGACGGCACAGCAGCGCGGGATTTGGCTGTTCCTCGAGAATTTTTTCAATGGTATTGACCTGGATATCTTCATCAATGAGGATAATGGCTGTGCCGTTGGTTAAAGGCCCCCACAGGGCGTATGCCTGGGTGGGTGCTTTGCTCATATCCATCGTGTTGACGATCATCTCGGGTTTGTCCTGGTCAAGGGTTCTATTGAAGATATCATCAAAGGAAGCATGGGCCTGGACTACAAAGCCACCGGTGGGGAAAACAGATCCGACGGGTTTACCGGCCAGGCGGTTTTCATACACCGCAAACAGGGGATGATCCGCCCGGGGGGCGGCCGGTTCCAGTCCGGAAGGATCTGCCTGGGCCATATATGATTCAAAGGTTGGAACCCCATCAAGGGGTTCATTTGAAACGAGAATGGGCTGACCTTTGAGCTGGGCCTGGATTTTCAGGACATGGTCCTTTTTTTGTTCGTAGGCATTGCAGGCTGCCGTGATGACAAGTTTTGCCTTTGACGCAATGATATCCTCTGCCACAATGGACGGGGGCAGGTGGCAGCCCATGGGCAGGTAAGTGATGCCAAGGTAGGCGGCGGCCAGGGCGCTGATGATAAATTCGGGACAGCTTGGCAGGTTTAAGGCGATGCAGTCTCCGGAAACAAGGCCGCTGTGCTGAAATGCCGCGGCAAGTGTAAGCACTTTGGCTTCAAGTTCATTAAACGTCAGTGTGGCAACGTTGCCTGATTTCTGATAAAAGATCAGGGCCGGTGCCTCTCCCTTTCCTTTTTTAATGATTCTTTGCAGTGCGTTTTGGGCGGCGTTGATCTGTCCGTCATAAAACCAGGCTGCCTGGGGCTTGGAAAAATCTTCCTTGACCACACCGGAAAAAGCCGTCTGCCACTGCAGCCGGTTTGCCTGGGCAGCCCAGAATTGCTCACGGTGGTCAAGCGTGTGTCTGTGCAGACGGCGGAACGCGTCAAGACGTGTGGGAAACTTTTGGTCAAGGTCAATGCTTTCCATATTTTTACTCCGTAATTTGGAACATTCAAGGGGTGAGCCTTACATGATTTTAGTCGTCATTATACATGATTATTTGTATTCTGGTTAGATTAAATTTCATTAAAAAAGGTGTCAATATAAAACCTGAGAAATGTTTAAAACTAACGGCCGTGACCTGACGGACACAACAAACGATGAAAAATATTTTAACCACGGAAATCTGTCTTCAGTCTCTTTTGTGATTTCCATGGTTAAAATTTTATGGCGCCTCGAACTCAAACCAA
>JAKSBO010000842.1 GCA_022361095.1 Desulfobacterales bacterium
AAAAAACAAAAGCTGTCCACATCCACATTGCCAATGAAGATAAGGAAAATACCTTTGGGGTATTTTTCAGAACAGTGCCCACGGATTCCACAGGCGTTGCCCATATTCTTGAGCACACCGTGCTGTGCGGGTCCGAAAAATACAAGGTTCGGGATCCTTTTTTTTCCATGCTCAAACGAAGCCTGTCCACCTTTATGAATGCATTCACTGCATCAGACTGGACCATGTATCCTTTTTCCACACAGAATAAAAAAGATTATTATAACCTGATGGATGTTTATCTGGACGCGGCGTTTTTTCCGGATATTGATCATTTAAGTTTTAAGCAGGAAGGCCATCGCCTTGAATTGGAACCAGGGGAAAACGGGGAACCGGTGCTGGTTTATAAAGGGGTGGTTTATAATGAAATGAAGGGTGCCATGTCCTCGCCTGGCCAGGTCATGTCCCGGGCCTTGCTTAAAGGGCTTTACCCGGATACCACCTATGCCAATAACTCAGGCGGCGAACCCGCAGACATTCCAAAACTCACCTATGAGGATCTTAAGGCGTTTCATGCAAAGTATTACCATCCGTCCAACAGTTATTTTTATACCTATGGGGATTTGCCCCTGGAAGAGAGTTTAACGTTTATTGAAACAAAGGTTCTCTCCAGGTTTGATTTTCTTGAAATGGACACCCGGGTGCCTTCCCAGCCCCGGTGGCAGGCCCCTAAAACCATGACCCAGGCATATGCCTATTCAGACACCGATAAGATAGCCGCCAAATACCAGGGATGTGTGGCCTGGCTGACACCTGATATCGCAGATCATTATGAGGTGATGGTTATGGCAGTGCTTGAACAGATTCTCCTTGGGAATTCAGCATCCCCTTTGAGAAAAGCACTCATTGACAGCGGCCTGGGTTCTGCCCTGTGTGACGGCACAGGGTTTGATGCAGATAACCGGGATACCATGTTTGTCTGCGGGTTGAAAGATATTGAGGCCTCTGCGGTCCCCCAAGTGGAAAAAATTGTTTTCAGCACCCTTGAAACCCTTGTTTCCCAAGGTATTGACAAACATTTGATTGATTCTGCCATTCACCAGATCGAGTTTTCCCGCAAAGAGATTACCAATACACCATACCCATATGGCATTAAACTGCTCATGGGTGTTGCTTCGATCATGATTCATGACGGTGATCCTGTAAGTGCCGTCAACATAGACCATGATTTGAAAAAACTACAGGAAGAACTGGCCAGGGGCCCCTTTCTGGAAGGCCGGATTCGTCAGTATTTTCTGGATAATCCGCACAGACTGCTCTTTACCCTTGCCCCGGATGAAGGTATTGAAGCCCGCCAGGCCGAAAATGTACGTCAAGAGCTTCAAAAATTACAAAAATCCTTGAATGACCAAGACTTGGCGCAGATAAACAAAGATGCGTCGGCCCTGAAAGTACTCCAGGACACAGAAGAGAATCTGGATGTTTTGCCGACCTTAGCGCTTGAAGACGTACCCCCTGAGATTGAAATTGTTCATCCCGACACTATCCAGGGCATCACCTGCGCCACCGCCTTTGACAAGGCCACTTCGGGTATCTTTTACTTTACCTGCCCGGCAGGTGCCGGAAATATTGCGCCGGATCATTTCCCCATGGTGCCGTTTTTCGCCCGGGCTTTTACCAATGCAGGCACAGAAAATTCTTCCTATGTCCAGATGGCCGAACGGATGGATCTTTATACCGGCGGGATTTCCATGTCTCCTTTTTCCGGAACCCATTTTAACCATGAGGGTAAAGGCCACTCTTTTCTGGCGTTGCAGGGAAAATCCCTGGACCGGAATATTGACCACCTTTTTGAGATGGTGGATGAATATATCAATGCCGGCGGCTTTAAAGATCACGACCGGCTCAAGAGCCTGATTTTACAATATCAGGCAGGTCTTGAAGCCTCCATTGTCGGGTCCGGACACAGATATGCCATAACCCTGTCTGCCCGGCATCTGTCAACGGCGGCCGGCATCAATGAACTATGGCATGGTATTGCCCAGTACACCCTGATTAAGGAGCTTACCGCCAAGGTGAATGATGAAAAAACAGGTTCCCAGGCCCTGGCCGAACTGGAAAAAGACCTTTCTGCCATGGCTTGTGCCGTCATGAGAAAAGATAATTTTAAACCTGCTGTTATCGGCTCTGTTCCGTCCATAATCCAGGCGGATAAGCACATTGCAAAAATTTATGATAAGCTGCCTAACAGCAGCAGCCAGGCATTTTATACACCCCGGATAAACACCGATACCCTGCGGCCCTATGACGGGTGGATGACCAATACAGCCGTCTCTTTTGTCGGCCAGTCCTTTAAAGCGGTGCGCATCTCCCATGAAGACGCACCGGCCTTGTCCATTATTGCCAAGATTTTGCGTTCCCTGTTTCTGCACCGGGAAATCAGGGAAAAAGGCGGGGCATACGGCGGATTTGCTATGTACAACATGGAAGAGGGTATTTTTTCGTTTGGTTCCTATCGTGATCCCCATATCAAGCGTACCCTGGATGTTTACACAGATGCCTGTGATTTCATCACCCGGGGAGGATTCACCCAAACAGACGTAAAAGAAGCCATTCTTCAGGTCTGTTCGGACATTGATAAGCCCGAAACGCCGGCACCTTCAGCCATGAAAGCATTTTATCGCCGGATCACCAAGTTATCCGATGAGATCCGCAAAGGGTTTAAGGATACCCTGCTGGGTATGGACAAGCAAAAGGTCATGGAAACAGCCGGCCGGTATTTTGTCCGGGACGACACAGCCAAAGGTATTTCCGTAATTTCATCACAACCGCTGCTTGAACAAGCCAACCAGGAACTGGAGGCAGAAGGGCGTGAACCGTTGACGCTTCATAAAATCTAAGAGATTGTTTGGCAGTTGATGAATCGGCTGAAATCCGCTGCCCGTAAATGTGGATAAAAATATTTTCAGGTGCTTGAAATGAATTTTCAAGCACCTGAAGTTATTTTATAAAAAAGTCTGTGTAAGTTACTCAG
This sequence comes from Desulfobacterales bacterium, assembly GCA_022361095.1. Classification (GTDB taxonomy): domain Bacteria; phylum Desulfobacterota; class Desulfobacteria; order Desulfobacterales; family Desulfobacteraceae; genus Desulfobacter. The sequence goes on from JAKSBO010000842.1 coordinate 3,014, forward strand.
ATCTTTCAAACTTTGTTGTGGGCTGTGCCTGGCAGCAGATATGTCAGGTCAGCCCATGGCTGTTATATGAAAGAACCAATACGTTGCTAAGTTTCTTTGATGTTTTGTTGTGGGGCGAGCCTGGGGTTGTGTCTTTTTCTTGACAGCCTTGAGCACCAACCCAGCATCGATAGTTTTTTTCATAAGTCCTCTGCGCTGGCTTCATCTATTCTCTTCCGTCGGAGAGTCATGCTGGATGGATCACAAGACAGCCCATGCTCAAAGTATTTCATCCCGCTGAAGTACTGCCAATACGAATTTTCCACCCAGCCTTTCACTACCGTTTCATCGCTTATGTTGTAAAATTTTATACAACTAACTTTTATTGACAGTATCGTTTTTATGTGTTTAACAAAATCTTTATTAGATGGAATTTATAATTTATGAATTGTTGTAAAATATAGATACACCTAATTTTTTATTTATATTCGGATCAGTCCGGCAGTTGATATGTCAGGTCAGCTCTTGGCTGGTATAGAGGATTTGATGAAAAATACGGAACAGTTATGGCAACGGATTTTCGACATACACTATCATAATGTTTATGGTTTTTTTTTGAAAAGACTGAACTCTCCTGAGGATGCCGCAGATGCTTCCCAGGAGACATTTATGCGGGTGGTCCGTCGTAACGGTACCGTAAAAGTGGACTCTCCAGCCGGGTATATCTGGCGGACAGCAAAAAATCTGGTTAAGGAAATTAAACGCACCAAAGCGCTTTCTTCTAAATGGATGAGCGCTGAAGCCATGGACGTAGATCAACAAATTTCACAGGCACCAAATCCTGAAGAGGCCATGAAATTTCAAAATTTGAATGACGACATCCTCAATGTCCTTAACCGGCTTCCACCCCGATGCCGGGAGGTTTTTATTCTGCACCGGTTTAAAGGGCTGTCTCACAAACAGATCGCCGGGCAACTGAATATTTCACCCAAAACCGTTGAAAATCACATGGTCAATGCCCTTCTTTTTTTTCATAAACACCTGCAGCTTCCTTAGGCCCGTATTTTTTTTAAATTTCTTTTAGGGGTTTTTCAACCCTGGCGCATCATACTATTTACAGGAGGAGACAACCTTGAGTTTATCATGGGATGATCGCTTGAAACATGCTGCACGCCGGCTGATTCAGGCCCAAGACAAAGACTTTACATCCGAAGACCGGAAAATGTTGGAGAAATGGCTGGAAGAGGATCCAGCCAACCGTAAAGCATTTGAACAGATGAGTGATGTTTGGGAGCATGTAGGGGCGGTTGCGCCTGTTTTTTCATCCGAAGAAAAATATGCCCCCCGGGCAGTGTTAACCGGCCGGCGTAAAGCTGAAAGAAAAATAAGCCCGAAAGCTTTGCTAAACCTGTTTTTTAGGCCAAATAAAAAACCGGCAGCCGCATTTATTTCCCTTGTAATCCTGGTTCTTTTCTGTCTGCCGGTAATAAAAACACAATTCGTTGAACCGGTTAAAATCTTTCATGCTTACACCACCGCCACCGGTGAACAAAAAACCGTCACATTAAACGATGGTTCCATGCTCAAAATGAATGTAAGCAGTTCTATTTCTGTGTGCATGACTAAGGGGTACAGGCAGGTTCAAATGAATAATGGTGAGATTTTCTTTACTGTTAAATCTGACCCTGGTCGTCCCTTTGAAGTGCGCACATCAAAGGGGCTGGTACGTGTTCTAGGTACTGCTTTTAATGTCAAAGCCCGCAAAGGGCTGGTGGCTGTGGATGTGGATCATGGCAAAGTCCAGGTGCAAAATGCACCAAAAGGACCGGGAGATATGCGGCTCAGGACAGTCACGCTGCGTTCCGGCCAGGGAGCGGATATTGATTCAACCGGGCGTGTAGCCCCCGTACGCACCTCAAATATTCAACAGGTTCTGGCCTGGCAGCAACATCAGCTTGTGTTTAAAAACACCCCGCTCAGCAGCGTGCTCCAGGAGTTGGCGCTTTACCACAAGGTCAACATAAAACTGGCACTCAAAGATTTGGGGCAAAAAAGAGTAACAGGCACCTTTGATATGCATAATCTGGAGCAGACCCTCAGAATTATCGCCACAGCAGCATCTCTGCAGATGGAAAAGGACACCAGCGGAGCTATCACACTATCCGGAGAACCGGTTGTCAAAACTCAATCGTAAAATATAACGCACAGCTCTGACAACTGTTGATTCGGAAAAATCGAAAAGGAGAGTTAAAAGATGAACAGTACAACCGTCAGAGTTTGTTTTTGCATCACCATTATTTTATTGTTTCTATTTACCATCCCCGTCATGGCCGGACAGAGATCCATTACCATCAAACCCGGCACTTTACAGGACGCATTGGATGCGTATGCCAAAGCCACCGGTACAAAAACCGTCTATTTAAACGAGCTGGTAGAAGGCAAAAACAGCCCTGGTGCCCAAAACGCATCCCCCGGTAATGCTCTGCAACAAATACTGCAGGGAACCGGTTTAACCTTTCAAATGGCAGACAACAGCACCGTTGTTTTAAAGAAAAAGAAACCCAGGGAAAAACAACCTGTTGTAAAACAGCCGGAAAACAAAAGCAAAGAGCCTGAACTCCAGCCAGCCCATGTGGAAATGGAAATTGTCACTGTAACCGTCAATAAAATGGAAGAGGATCTTCATAAAGTACCCCAAAGCATCACGGTCATTGACGATGAGGTTCTCAAGGAGAAGGGGATCATGGATATCCCCGATGTCATCAATGAGATCCCTAATATGACTTTTAGGTCCGGCATTGATGATAATGTGAACTTCAGGGGCTTAAATAAATCGTTGTTTACCGGCAATAATCCGGTGGTCATCTATATCGACGGGGTCGCCTACAGCAATTCGGATGGTTTTGACGCATCATTGGTCAATGCCGAGCGAATTGAAGTCCTGCGCGGCCCCCAAGGCACGCTTTACGGCAAAGACGCCATAGGCGCGGTCATCAAAGTCGTGACCAAGGAACCGGAAAACCAATGGCATGGAAATATCGGCACCGAATACGGCAGCTACAATGATATACAGGGCTCTTTCAATATCAGCGGTTCTCTTATCCAGGATAAGCTATATCTCGGGTTAAACGCCCGCTATCAGCAGGATGACGGCTGGATCACAAACGACTACACCGGTGACGATGAAGCCAATAAGAGTAATAACCACAACCTGGCTGCGTTCCTACTGTACAAGCCCACCGACAGGTTCTCCGCAAAGTTTACCCTATCGAAGGATTACTCCGAACATAACGGATACGCGGGTTACGCCTTGCCCGGCGGGACCGATGCCGGCGAGTTTGACAGGGATGATGCCGAGCATGTTTCCTTCGATAAAGAGACCGTTTATGAGACCGAAAGTCTGGCACAAAGTCTTCATCTGAAATACGAATTTGATTCAATGACCCTCAGTTCGACGACGACCCACAGAGACCTTGACTCTGAAAGTGTCAGAGATAGAGATTACATGGCTGATACCCCTATGGACGGGCTTGTTTCATTTGTAACGCAAGACACTGAAACCTGGACCCAGGAGCTGAGGTTATCAAGCAATAACACCGAGGGCGTGCGTTGGCTTGCCGGCGCATATTTCGACACCGAGGATATGGAGGAGGGGCCCACTGGGGTAACGCTTAATCGCTCCGGATCTGTTTATAAATGGACGTGGGAATCCGATACTGAAAGTAAGACCCTGGCCCTGTTCGGGCAGACGATGATTCCCCTTGGCAACAGCTTTGAGTTGACTCTTGGTGCGCGTTATCAACAGATCGATAAGGAGATGGATTCTAATGCCTACTATAACATGGTTGGGCTCAGCAATGATCCTTTCTACGCCCTCCATGCAGATGAAACCTGGACAGTCTTTTTGCCCAAGGTTGCGCTCTCATACCGGTTTAACGACAACTGGACCACCTACGCTTCAGTGGCGCAAGGCTATATGCCCGGTGGTTTTACGACCCAGGCCACCTCAGGTTCGCAGGAAGACAACACCTTTGATCCCCAACTGTCGACCAGCTACGAAATCGGCGTCAAGGGAAAGTTTAACCGCGCTCGTCTTGCCGCCGC
>JAKSBO010000858.1 GCA_022361095.1 Desulfobacterales bacterium
CACGATTGGATTCCCGTCACCTGGATTTTTTTTCAAGGGTGAAAACCGTTGTCGGAATCGGGGTTCAGTCCCTGAACGCCGAGGTGCTCCGGGGCATGGGCAGACCCTTCAACCACAAAAATTTTCTCAAAATCGTGGAGCAGCTCCACGGGATCACCCAGGTGACCGTGGAAATAATACTGGGCCTGCCCGGGGACAACCCGGTTTCATTCAGGCGGACATTGGAGGAATTGCTGGAACTGCCGTGCAATCTGCGGGTGTTTTCATGCCTGGCTTTGCCCGGCGCACTCATGGATGTGGGTGCGGACAAATTCCGGGTCTGCTTTGATCCATTGTCCTTTGAGGTGACAAACTGCCTGGGGTGGTCACAGGAGGCCCTGGCCAGGGAAAAACAACACCTGGATAAACTGACCATCCGGCGGGGAGGATGGCGGTCCCCGGGCCGGCTGGAGACCCAGCAGGGCAGTGGTGATGTGCACCTTGCCCATGATGTTGTTCTGGGCTGGGCTTTTCCGGGCGGCCCATATCCGTTAATAAAATTTTAAAAACGAACAGGGAACCCGTTATGGCATATTCAAAACTCAAACACCACAACACACCGTTGGCCGGTGACCCGGCCGGAAACGGCCCTGGGGACCCCGTGGGGGCATTTACACTTGAATATTGTGATAAAACCGAGGTGCAGCTTGACTACACAATGCGCCCCTACCATTCCGGGGACGCGTCTGCCCCCCCTTGGCTGCGCAATGTCAATCTGCTCTATCTGTTTCTGGATAATAGCCAAGAAAAGGAAAAGTGGCAACGCCTGATAAACCGGATCCGTACTGAGCTTGGAGAAAACCGAACGGTATGGGGCATAAAAATGGATGGAGAAAAGATTGGCATGGAACTCTATTTTTATTTGCGCTCCTTGTCCGCTGCCTGCACCCCGCCGGACAGGCCGGGTGATATCCCGCCCCAGATCACCTGGGAGAAGATAAAGAAGGCGCTGTCACAATCATTTTCTATTGTCCCGGATTACCCGGTCCCGGCACCGGCCGTTATGGTAAGTGTCGATATCGATGATATGGTTTTGGCCAGGGGGCAGATAGATGTGCTGCACATTTATACCGGAAGGGGTCTTTCCTATGACGTGACGCAGGAATCAATCGAGCATGTCAACACCTATAATTTTTTTGAGCTGGCCGAACAGCCCAGACTGGAAGAGTTGGTGGAACATCTGACAAACGGAATGATGCATTCGGCTGTCTGCGGTGTTGATATCCAGCGTGTTTTGGTTCCCCAGCTTTACTCCTGCCGCACAATCTGCCTGGCAGCCAAACGGTTTACCGACGGTATCTATTTCAGCGGCATAAAATTAGACCAGTTGGCGTGGTTTCTCAAACAATATGATTGGCCGGGGCCTGTTTGTGACTTTGTCCGGGAAAACGCTCCCGGGCTTTCCCATTTAAGATGGGATGTGGGCCTGGACTTCACCGGGAACAACGGCCGGATACAATGGAAAAAACGGGGAATCTATGGCACCTTGTAAAACAGCCGGCCTGTCACCCGAAGGGGCCCAGACCCTGGCGGTCACGTATAATTGCCAGAACCTGTGTACAATCTGTTTTGTGGAAGGGTTGAGAAACAAAGTGCCGCCAATGGATATGAAGACCTTTAAAAAACACGTGGATGACCAGCGGTGCCGCCCAACATTCAACCGCCTGGTCCTGTCAGGCGGCGAAGTCACCCAGGATACGGATTTCATACGCCGTGTGGAATATGCCGCATCCGGCCGGGCGTATCAAAAAATTCGGATACAGACCAATGCCTGCGCGTTTGCCGATCCCGGATTTACCCGGGAAACCATCAGCGCCGGTGTGGATGAATTCTATGTGTCGCTCCATGCGGCATCTCCGGCGCTTGATCAAAAGATTACCCGGAATGGCAGGAACTTCAGTGCCAAAGTAAAGGGAATTGAAAATATTCTGGCCTGCGGAGGGACGTTGATCACCTGTACGGTTATTTTTTCCACCACCCTTGATCACCTGGAAAAGACCGCAGAATTCATAGCAGGATTCGCCCCCGGACGTGCGGAATTTTACAACCTTGTTGCGGTTGCACCCGCGCATCATGCTTTAATGGCAAGGCTTTCGCTTATCAAGCCACGCCTTTTGTCATCCATGGATATCCTGACCGCCCAGGGGATCGACACCGCTTCAACCTTTATACCCAAATGTTTACTGGAACATCACCGGGACCGCCATGCCCCTCACCTGCCCCAAACCGTTATTGATCCCGGATTCTGGAAATACTACCCCGGATTTGCCTGTTTCTATGAAAAGACCTGCCGTTGGCACGGCCGGTGCGAAGGC
>JAKSBO010000154.1 GCA_022361095.1 Desulfobacterales bacterium
CCAGCCCCTCAACCATCCCGTTCAATATCTTATCCGTAATGGTCAGCCGGTCGATCATGGCATCGGACAATCCGTTTTCCCGGGCCGCTGCCACATCCTTTTCATTTTCCGCCTGGATGAGGTCTTTATTCTTTTCCAGCCGCCGGGCAATGGCAAAAAGCGCCTTGTTTTTCTGTTCTGCAGGCAGGGCTGCCATGATCCGGGCTGAGGCTCTGGCCTGTTTGGCAATTTCAATGATTTGATTTTCCAAAGACATAGAATGGGTCTCCTTTTAATTTGTCCCGAAATCAGTTATGACCTGGCGTCATCCGGGTATGCGGTGATCATCAGATTATCCCTGTGAATCACCTCGTCATAGGATCTGTAACCTAAACGTTTTTTGATCTGGCTGGTTTTGCAGCCCATGATTTTTAATATATCCGAGGCATTGTAATTGACCAGGCCCATGCCCAGGACCACGTTGTCCTCTGTGATGAATTCCACGGGATCTCCCACCTCAAAATAGTCTTCCACCCGGGTGATGCCCGACGGTAAAAGGCTTTTTCCCTTTTCCACAACAGCTTTCTGGGCGCCCCGGTCTATGGTGATTCTTCCCTTGGCCTGCAAGGTCAGGCCGATCCAGTTTTTTCTGGATGAGGCCTTTTGTTCATTGGGAACAAAATAGGTGCCGGTATAGTTGTTGGCCATTATTTTGACCAGGATGTCGTGTTCAAGACCGCAGGCAATGATCATGGGAATGCCCGCCGCCGTCAGCTTTTTGGCGGCGCTTATTTTGGTGCCCATGCCCCCTGTGCCCAAGGGTCCGGCTATTTTTCCGGCCATGGCCTCGATATCACTGCCCATGGCTGTTACCTGCCTGAGAAGCTGTGCATCGTCATGGTGGCGGGGGTCTTTATTGTATAAACCGCCGATATCGGTAAGATTGATCATCAAGTCCGCGTTAAGCAGCAGTGTGATCATGGCCCCCAAGTTGTCATTGTCTCCAAACTGCAGGGACTTTACAGCCACTGTGTCATTTTCATTAACAATGGGCAGCACGTTCCATTCCAGGAGCGTATTCAGGGTGTTTCTGGCATTCAGATACCGGACCCGGTCGCACAAGTCTCCCCTGGTCAAAAGAATCTGGGCGACTTTTCGGCCGCAATGCTCCACTGCCTTTTCCCATTCCCGGATCAGGTCTGCCTGGCCAATGGCGGAAACGGCCTGGCGTTTGGGGGTTTCCGACGGCCTTTTTTTAAGGCCTATTTTTTTTACGCCCGCAGCCATGGCCCCGGATGAGACAAGGATGACCTGCATGCCCCGGTCATGGAGTACGCAGATCTGTCTTGCGATGCTGTTGATGACGTCAATATTGAGGCTGTTTTTCCGTGTCAGCACCCCTGAGCCCACTTTTACAACAATACGTTTGAATTTGGACAGGGCTATCATTTGCCGGTCGGTGTTCATATTATGTTCCAGATTTTTTAAAAAAGCGGCATTGGGCCGCGCAGCTAATCGTCTCTACCAATAATGGGCCAAAAATTAAACCATAGCGCAGATGATTGCAAGGCATGATTTTTAGGGCTGCGGTTTCTTTGTGATGGAAAAGATATAATCGGGCTGGTATATTAACTGCCTGGATTTTTTCGGGCAGACATAAATGAGGGGCGCAGATGGAAAAATATTTGTTTATGGGGTTGGTTTTAGGCTTGTCTGCCGGTTTGTCCCCCGGTCCTTTGCTGGCCCTTGTTATCAGTGAAACCATTCGTCTTGGCATCCGCGCCGGTATTCGCGTTGCCATGGCACCGCTGATCTCGGATTTGCCTGTCCTGATCATCTCTTTTCTTGTGGTTTCCTGGCTCTCCGGATCAGACCCTGTACTGGGTGTGATTTCCCTTGCAGGGGCGATCATTGTCTTAAAAATGGGCATTTCAAGTATCAGGACTGCCGGGCAGATGCCGAAAACCGCCGGCTCGATGTCCGCATCCCTTATGAAAGGGGTTCTGGTCAATATTTTAAGCCCCCATCCTTATCTGTTCTGGATCACCGTTGGTGCACCCGCGGCGTCCAAGGCCTGGCAGATTCATCCCGGCGGTGCCGTTGGATTTGTTGCAGGCTTCTATCTGCTGCTTGTGGGCTCCAAACTTGCTCTGGCCTTTGTGGTGGCGAGAACCCGCAATTTTCTGACCGGGGCCGCCTATGTCTGGACCATGCGGGTGCTGGGTTTTCTTTTGTGTTGTTTTGCCTGGGGACTCGCCCGGGAGGGCGCAGGGCTTTTGGGCTGGCTGTGAGCGTTTCCAAAGTGATCGTATGTAACTTGCCTGTAGTTTTAGTGTTGATTATGAATAACTCATGCGAATTATAATCACATAATCCGGCTTTTTAACAGTAAGGACCTACTCTCAAATAGTTTGGTGAATCTAAAGCTTTGGACCTAAGTATATATAGACATCTTTTGCGTGAGATCAGCTTGTCTTCACCATAATTGTACATCAAGATGTTGTGTTCAAACACTTGAAAAGTGTATCACAAAGAGTTATAGTTATTTGTGAAAAAATTATGCACAAAATGGTTTAAGAAATGGGCAAAGAAAATGCGTTTGGAGAATCATCATCTCATTGAGGCCATTGGAAATTTAGAAAAAGGGCTCTCTGCGGCAAATTTGGGTAGCAACCTGTTTAAAGTGCGTGTAAACCGAGAGGGGCAAGGAAAAAGTTCCGGATTCAGGACAATAATTGCATATAAAAAAGAGGACAAAACTATATTTCTGTATGGATTTGGCAAAAATGAAAGAGCCAATATAGACAAGGCAGAATTACACTATTTCAAAAAGCTGGGCTCAGATTTGATGATAATGGATGCCGGTCAAATTGAAAAATTAATAGCAGAAAACGTTTTGTTTGACTTGGAGGAATAACATGAGGGATTCAATTAAAAAAGCAATCGGTGAAACAGTCCAGGATATGATGACTTCAGGATTTAAAACCTCTTTTACTGAAAAAGAGTTAAACTTACTGGGTGTTACCATTCCTGAAGTACAGCTATCTATGCACCAAATAAAAGAAATCAGGGCAACCTTGAACTTAAGTCAGACGGTTTTTGCCAAATTGTTAAATGTAAGCCCGTCTTCAATACGGCAGTGGGAGCAGGGGAAAAGACAGCCAACTGGTTCGACAAGGGTTCTTCTTGATTTACTTAAAAGATCTCCCAATGTCCTTGATTACAGACTTAAAGCATAAAGCACAACGAGCTTTTTTTATAGAACGTGGGGGGTGAGGACTACTTATGGGACCGGTCTTGTTTTTCAATAGACAATTACCCCAGACTTTCCCTGTCACTCCAAGGCTTTCATCTATAGTGATCTATCAGTTGAAAATAACATCCATGGTTTGTAAAATATTTTCTCGGGGCCTCTTTCCAGGCAAAACGATAATATTTTTTAAAGGAGAGCATCATGAGAATATCAAAAGCAATTGACATTTTTCTTGAATACCAAAAATAAATTCAAAACAAAACACGGTTAGAAATCATTATTTTTTTATCCCGCTTCAAAAAAGAATACGGCAATTTTGAAATATCAAAAATTACATCTGAAGATATTATGGCTTTTTTGACCAAGGTTACTGAAGGGATTGGTAAAAGCCGATTCCCGAATTCCTTCTAAATATCATATCTTGTACCAAGCCTTAGTTGACCTCTCAGCGACAGATAATAGACACTTTCAACGCAATGTTGAGTAGTTCCAAAGATTGACAATGTTTTGCTATTATAAATTGTAGTAGTAACAAAAATAAGGAGGACGGTATGCATATTTCATTAACACCTGAGCTTGAAATCAAGGTTAAGCAAAAAGTAGCATCAGGGTATTACAACAATGCAAGTGAAGTCATTCGGGATGCTTTGCGCTTCTGGGAAAAAAATGAAGAATTGGTACAGCATATGAAACTTGAAATGTTAAAAAAACATCTGTCGATTGGTGCTGAGCAAGCTAAACAGGGGGAATTTGTTGCGCAATCCGTAAGCGATATTATTGCTGAGGCCAGGAATGCATAAATATCGCCTCACTCCTTCAGCAAAATCGGATTTAATAGAAATCTGGAATTATACTGTTGAAACCTGGGGTGAAAAACAGGCTGAAAACTATCTTCAAGATATTGAGGAAAAACTGAATCACTCGCAGCCAACCCTAAACTTGGAAGACAACGGCCTGAAATTGCCCCTGGATATTATTCCTTCCCTGTGCAGAAGCACATCATTTTTTATCTTAACTCAGATAACCATATTGATATCATTGGTATTTTGCATGGGAAAATGGATATCGATAAAAATTTAATGTAATTTTTCCTTAAACTGGCTAAATTGCAACAAAGACATTTATGATATAATTGCGGATCATAGTTGGAGTTCGAATTGGTGTGGACTATATCAGTCCGCACAGCCTCTCTCAGAGCAAGAATTTCACAGTAGACTACCCCTGTTATTTTTCCCAGCCTGAGGATAGGAGCGGGCCATTTTAGATACCGGCCCGGTTGATTCTATTCGGTATTAATATTGATTCGTTAAGTTTAGCGTTTACGCTTCTTTTTATTTTTTTTACGTGAAGCCTTAGCCCTTTTCCTTTTTTGCTTCTTTTTTTCTTTTGTTTTTTTCGATTGTGGGTTTTCAGAAATAAAATTCAAAGCTCTTCTTGTTGATGGTATCTCGCTTGAATCTTCCATTATGCTTTCATTAAAGGTTTGAGCAAACTTGTTCATTTGGTTTTGATCGGTCATATCAAAACCTGCGTTCTCTCCCATTGTCATGAATGATTTAGCCATACCAAATTTAGATGAATCATTCATAATGTCATTAAACTGTGGTTCAATTTTAGCTAATAGATTAATGATAATATCTGCATTTGAAAGTTTATATGTGCTTTTTAGGAATTGCCAAAATGCTAATAATTCGGAAATAGCATCGTCAGCATCTTCAGGGGAACTCAAGGAAATCTTTCTTGGGAAAAGATCGGTTATGATTTCATTAATATCTTGTTCATCCATTTGAGGCAAAGCAACACCAACATAACCAAATCCATAATATATTAGCTGAGCAATCCAGAATCCCATTTCAGGATCGGCTTTAATACGTTCCTGGCCTTCAGGTGAAAGTGCAAATTTTTCTAAAACAGAGTCTTGGTAACTTTCTAATGCCTCTTCTGATTCATAACTTCCATCGTATTCTATTTCATCAAGTTGATTGATATTGAAATTCATTTTTGATTCACCCTAATTATTAATAAGTTAGGATTCATATCAATGCGAACCTCCCCTGCCATAAATGGCCGCGCCGGCCTTCCCTTAAATTGATCATTCTTGTATCTCTCCGGTGTGCCTCCCCGCAGGCCAGATTTAATCCATCCTTTGTTTCAGGAACTGCATGAGGTGAATGTGATTGGGCATCAGGCAATAGGTCCATATATCAACCTTATAGTTCAAACACCATTCCGAC
>JAKSBO010000667.1 GCA_022361095.1 Desulfobacterales bacterium
CGATGGCCCGGCACCCACGGGCCTTCGGTACTGCATCAATTCAGGGGCCTTGAAGTTCATCCCCAAAGAGAAACTGGCCGACGCGGGATATGGAAAGTATGCAACACGTTTCTAACGGCCTTAGGCCGGCCTGACGTATCAATTGCCGGGCATAACCCATAACAAATTTCAAAATATTATAGTAACTTGCTAAGATTATCTTATAAAAAACCCTGATCATTAAAACACCACACCATTGTGAGCCCTTACAAGGCCCGGCAGTTACAGGCTGCCGGGCCTTAGGCCCCCTCTAATAATTGCCTTTTGGCTATGATTTCTTCGTTGCAATAAAATTTTAATTATTCGAGGCACCCCTTAGTTGGTGAAGGGTATCTTTTGAAGCAAAAACACAAACGTAACATGTAGCCTGTAATAAACTGCCATAGCCGTTCTTCCCCCGGCACTGCGCCGGGGCAATTTGATTTTTTTTTTAAGAACCTGTATTTTCACCTAACCTTTAATTGGGGTTTAAAAATAAAATAAATTTGATTTGCAAGGACATCAAATGAAATATCTCTGGTGGACAGCCCAGGTATTATGCTTTTTCATTTCCGTTTTTTTCTTTGTTTTCGGCATTGACCTTATCCGTGGGGCCTATGGCTTAGATGATCCGTTCAGCTTTATCATGACCTTTTTTGCCGCAAGTTTTATTATCCTGATCAGCCTGACCTTAAGCCTGGTATTCCTGATTAAAATGATCCGGGTCTACCGCTGCCTTCGGCCGTCCAAGGCCCGGGAGGAGAGATCCTGATGACCGTTTTAGCCTCTGTGAAAGAACTTTGCAAAGCCTATGGTGACGATACCCTGTTCACAGGGTTAAGCGTCGATGTAAAACCAGGTGAAAAGCTTGGCCTGATCGGGATGAACGGATCCGGCAAATCCACCTTGCTGAAAATTATCTGCGGTTTGAGTTCTCCGGACGAAGGGGAGGTCGCTGTCCGGCCAGGCCTCTCCATGGTCTATCTGTCCCAGGAAGATACGTTTGACACAAACCTTTCCATTGAACAGGTCCTGTTTAACACTCTTTCATCCCTGGATCTCCAGGAAAAAGAACGCCACCGCAGGGTGAACCGGGCCCTGGGGTTAGGGGGCTTTACCAATGCGGAGATAAAGACCAAAGAGCTCTCCGGCGGCTGGCGCAAGCGCCTGGCCATCACCCGGGCCTTTTGCCTGGAACCGGATCTGCTTTTGCTGGACGAGCCCACCAACCA
>JAKSBO010000852.1 GCA_022361095.1 Desulfobacterales bacterium
CAGTTGAGGGCGATAAACGGCTGGTGCCGGCGGGTGCTTTTTTCGTGTAAAAACCTTGCAAGCAGTTCCTTGCCCGTCCCGCTTTCTCCCTGGATGAGCACCGATGCAGACGAATCCGCCACCCGGGCGGCAAGCTTGAGCAGTCTCTCCATTCCGGGGTCTTTGGTAATCATCTGAACCGCTTTTTTGGGGGCCGGTTTTTCCTTTTCTACGGGCGGGGGGGCAATGGATGTGGCCAAAGATTTTTTAACGCTGAGTTCAAGCTGTCTTGGATCAACCGGTTTGATCAGATAATCCATAGCACCGTGCTGTGTCAGGCTGACGGCATAATCCATCACAGGATCCGGCGTAAGTATGATGGTCTTTGGCACCCCGGTGTCGGAATCGGCCGCCTGTTTAAGGAAATCCAACGCTGAGAATCCCGGTGTACTATCGTCGGCCACCACCACCACAGGTTTTTGTGAAAACAAAAGGTTGATCGCATCCGAGCCTTCGGGTACGGCATCAACCAGGAAACCCATTTCCTCGAACAGGTTGGTATAGGTCATGCGCTCTTTCGGGTTTTCAATGATGAGAAATAATCGTTGTCCAGACACGTTGCCAAAGCATCCTTATGAATTTATCATTTTTTCGGCCAGCCCCATTGTACTCAACCGCTGGCGCGCAAGCCTGGCCCAGACCGAATCGTAAGACTGTGCGACCTGCTCAAAGGTTTCTTTCGCCTTATCCAGTGCATTGCCTTTCTGGTAGGCATCCCCCAGCAGAAAACCGATATTGGCCTTGGCCCGGTCTCCTTCTGAAAAATTAAGGGCTTTGGCAAAGGCATCGGCTGCCTGGCCATAGGATCTCATTTCCAGGTAGGTTGATCCCAAGGTTTTATACGCGTCTGCCAATATCTCGTAATTTTCGCCGGGAGATGCGGCAAACACTTTCACCGCACGGGCCTGGAGTTCGGACGTGGTTTTAAGGTCGGTTTTCTTTTGGTAAACACCTGCGCGAAGCATGAGTATCCGACCCTTTTCCAGGGTGTCTACCCCCGCTTTATACGCTTTAACCAAAGCATCATCCGCCTTTGGGAAACGACCCTTTTCCAGATAAATCTGCCCGATCCGGGTCAGAGCCTCCACCCGGCTTTTATGTTTTGGAAATCTTTTTGTAAAGGCATATAACAGTTTTAACGCATCATCATCTCTGCCCGACTCATCCATGGCTTTACCCAGCCCAAACAGCAGCAGAGCCGGCCGCTCTGATCGTTTATAAAGTTTATAGGCGGAAATCAACTGGTTAAATGCCTCTTCATACAGGTCTGCCTGTAAATATGCCATACCCACATGAAAGGGAATCAGGCGTCCGCCCATTTTTTTTAACCTGAGTTGTTCTTTTTCATATCGCATCAGTACGGAGGTATATTCATCGCCCTTTAACTGCTCTTTGAACAATGCTTCGTAAGCTTTTTGCATGAGCTTAACCGCTTCGTAGCGCAACCCCCGGGGGTGGGTGGACAACAGATCCTCAATCTCTTGGATGCACTTATCATACTCTCCGTTTTTCTGATAAATTTCAGCCAGACGCATCATGGCAATCCGGGCGTAGGTGTTTTCAGGAAACCGGGCCTTGATCATTTCGTAAATCTCAATTTTTTCATCATCCGTTTTTAAATATCTGGCAATGCCGATGGAGGCATTGATATATCCCGGGGAGTCCGGATATTTTTCCCGGACCAGTTCGTAAAGTTTGATCGCTTTTTCTTCCTGATTCTCCATGCCATAGGCATCGCCGGCTTTGCTTAGGGCCATGTCAGGATTTTCAATGTCGGGATAAATATTCAGCAGCCGGATATAGTTTTCCCGGGCGCCTTTGCTTAAGCCCAATTCAAAGTTGGCATCTGCCGTGTATTTAAGCAGGTCAGAAGATTCATATACCTTTTTTACATCATTTTGTATGACATAATTCAGAACGCTCAGTGCGTCATAATACCGCATGTTTTTAAAAAGGGCCTTACCATATCCCACCCCGGCAGATGAAATATAGGCGTTGCTGATTTTTGACTCAAACACCTTTTTATATAAGTCCAACGCTTTGTCATTATATCCTCTGTCATTATAAATCTCGGCAAGATGAAACTCCACCTCAGGCATACCGGAATAGTCCGGAAAGTCTTTGTTGATAATATCGAAATAGCCTTCGGCGGTTGCGCTGTTGTGCAAGCGGGTATGAATCAATCCCATGGCTGCATAGGCAAAGGGAAGATAATGTGACTTTGGAAAGAGGACCATGGCGTCCTGAAACATGCGCTCCGCAGTTAAGAGTCCTGCCGGGTTATCGTCCTCAACACCCATGAAATTAACATAGGCCCTTAAATAATGGACCTGTTCCCGGCAAAAGGGGTTCTCTTCAAACAGATACTGGTCGAGAATGGCCCCGGCTTCTTTGTATAACTGTTTTTTAATCAAAAGCATCGCATTTTCAACCGCACTGACTTGGCAACCCTGCAACGGGTCTTCACCCCGGTACATATCGCTGATGTCGCCTTTAAACGCACTGGCCTGGCGTTTTGGCGGTATGTAAAGCGGCGCTTCTTTTATTTTCTTTTTGGTTTTGGCCAGGCCGGTCTCTTTTTTGACGGGTTTCGGGGGCTCTGCCTTCGGTGCCGGTTCGGGCTGGGGCTCAGGGATTTTTACTGCCGCTTCATCATCTTCGGCGTTGCCAAGGGGTTGCTTTTCCCCGGGACTCGTGGTTGATGCTATAGGCATTTGTGTTTCAGGTTTGGGCACAGCAGGCACAGCAGGCACAGCAGGCACAGCAGGCACAGCAGGCACAGCAGGTATCGGGGGGGCGGGGACGGTCTCGGCTTGATGCGCAGGGGGGGCTTGGGGAACAACGGGTGGTGCAAGCGCTGCGACTTTGTTTAAGACCACGGTCAATTGGTTATTGCCCACATCAAAAAAGGGGGTAATTGTTTCTTGGCTGGCGTGTTTGCCTGTCACCATCAGGGCGACCACGTTGCCGTCAAGGGCTTCCACATGCAGGGATTCAAGGTTGGGATTGTCTTTACCATCAATGACAAGCCCTTTGGGAAGCGTTGCATTTTTAATGGCCACCAGGACTTCCCGCTCTCCGACACGGACAACTTTTACGGGGGCTTCCCCGGTCATATTCACCGTCACTGAAAAGGGGTTGTTTCTGACGTGGATGGCCTTGACAACGGGGTGCGCAGCCATGGCTGCTGTTGCCGGAATGACTACGCATAAAAGAGCGGTCCAAGCCGATGATAAAACCTTCAGGTATGTGGGGATTAATTCTCTCATGATATATTCATATCCAAAAGGGTTCATGGTTGGAGAATTAAAAAGCAAGTAACATGCCATACCTTTAATTATGCATCAGATACCACTTAAAAGCATGTCCGGAGAATAAGTGCGCAGATAAG
>JAKSBO010000990.1 GCA_022361095.1 Desulfobacterales bacterium
ATCTTTCAAACTTTGTTGTGGGCTGTGCCTGGAAGCTGATATGTCAGGTCAGCCAGTGGCTGTTATATTGTATGTTCTTGAAATCCTGTGTCGTTTTTCATCCGGCAATGAGCAGATGTACCTTTTCCAACCCGGACACCAGTTTATGTGCCACCTCCACAAACGCCCCATAATGGATCCGGGATTTTGGTCGTACCGAGCCCTCAAACTGCAGTTTTCACAATTATGCTGTTTCATTTTTTCTCCTTATGATCAGGGTTCTTTAGAGAGACGTCTTATTCACTGAGGACGTTGAATTTTCCTGAATTTATCAAATCTTTTAGGATTAAAGTAAATGATTCCGGCGTATGGTATTCCGGATAGTGACGATACATTGCAACAGTACGGTCGATTTCAGCCAATTCCTGCAGATGGGCCACAGCTTCAGATCTGCCCTTTGAAGCATTTTTCTTTTTAACAAAAGTCATATCAATAAAGCCTTTTTTCAAAAGCCCTCCGGCCTGTTTATTACACCTGCATGCGTTTTTCTTATTGACCAGACCACAGGTTTTAAGCATGAAGTTCTGTAAACTCTTCCGACCCCGGGAAAGGCGTTTGCGGAACAGTTCAGGAGTGATATCCAATATAAAAGCGCCTTCTTTACTGGTCACCCCATATTGTTCGCCAAGAATAAAGACGATTCGCAATTTCCGCTCCAGACAGACAAGAGCGCCCTGCATGCAGCCAACCCTGGTTTCTTCCAACAATACATCCCGTTCCGGTCCTGAAACAGTCAGGGGTTCCATATTTTCAAGCTCTGCAAAAACCGATTCTTCCAAAAGATCGAATGTGAACCCCATGTGTTCGTACCTTTTTTTCCGTACCGTCACAAGATGATTACAGGCGATTCTATATACCCAGGAACCGAATGCACTTTCCCCACGAAAGTTACTTAAATGTGTTATCACCTTGATCAAAATCTCCTGGGTCTCATCTTCTGCATCTTCTTGGTGATCCAACATCCGTAATGCCAAACCGTAAATTTGTTTTTGAATACCGCAGATGACCTCTTCAAGTGCCTGCAGATTCCCTTTTTTTGCCTGCCTGACATATTGTTCAAAACTTGAATCCATCTAAACAATCCTTCGGTTTATATGAAAGTCGCAACAAAATGTTGATTGACGTTCATATGTTGTTATGGGCCGGATCTGGGTGTTGATAGGCCAGATCGGCCCATGTCCGTTAGTGTGTTTTTCTATTTAGACTCATATATTTAAAAAGTGTGACAAAAAAAATGGTAATGAACGGTTAGGGTTGCCGGCATAGCGTGCATGCGTTCCAGTGTAAATAAAAATCAGGCCTGCCTGTTGGGAGATGGCCTTATGGTTTCCAT
Organism: Desulfobacterales bacterium; assembly: GCA_022361095.1. GTDB lineage: Bacteria > Desulfobacterota > Desulfobacteria > Desulfobacterales > Desulfobacteraceae > Desulfobacter. Next base: position 1,373 of record JAKSBO010000990.1, read on the forward strand.
GAGTTCACTTGGGATGCGCGTGGTATGGCCCGCCGGAATGCGTCTTAATTCTCTTTTTTAATGTTGCACAATAGCGCCGAATGCGGCCAGCTACCGGTTTCCTGACTACAGAATTCATGATCATCGGGGCACAGAATATTGGCATTGGATTCGAATACACCGAAAAGTCCGGGCAGTTTGCCGTCGCTCTCCGGGAACCACCATCCGTGCTGCAGATCGACCATATCTTCTCTGATGGTATCTGAAACGTCAACCTTTTGGCGAATGTTTCCCAAAGGCGTGGAGATGACAGCCCAGTCCCCGGCTGCAAGACCTCTTTTTTCTGCGGTGGACGGATGGACCGTAACAACGGGATCAGGATGTTTTTTGCGGGCCTTTTCAAGTTGTCTATGCTCGGAATGATACATGGGCTTGAAGCGGCTGCCTGTGATAAGAATGAAGGGATACTCCCGGGCCAGGTCCGGGCTGCCCACAGGAGTTAAAATCGGTTCTTTATAAACCGGAAGGGGCGGCAGGCTCAGTTTTTCAAAGATTGATGACCGCAGCTCCACCTTTCCCGTAGGTGTTCCGAACCCAAGCTTTTTGTAACGGAAGAATTCCCGTTCCCCAAAGATTCCGTATTGTTTGCAAAAGGCTTTGAATGACAACCCGATGGGTGCCAGGCAATAATCATAGACTTGCTCCACCGTTTCCCAGGGCCAGTCGGTTTCCTGGCCCAGACGCAGGCCAAGGCCCCGGTAAAAGTCATAACTGTTGCGGCGTTCGTATAAGGGGTCTATGCCCTGGATGCATGGCATACAAAAATCCCTGGTCAGCCAGAGTTCCGGTTGCTCCACAGTGGAAGAGGCCGGAAATACATAGTCGGCAAGGGCTGCGGACGGGGTGAGGTAGTAATCCATAACCACATAGAGCTTAAGGGATTTCAAGGCCTCAAAGACCCGCTTGGTATTTGGAAAGGAAAGAAGGGGGTTGCTTGCAAGGGAGATGGCTGCTGTCACGGGATATGGCTTGCCGGTGATCATGGCGGCCATTACCTCCCTGGCATGGGCCAGGTTGGAGTGCCAGGCCTCCGGTGCGGCCAGGTAGCCTTTGGGCAGTTTCTTGTTGGCTTCCTGGTTCATTTCCCAGCCCGGGAACCCGAAAAAAGGATACAGGTCTGCCCCGAGTTGCTTTGCCCGCTGGCTTGGGGGGATGCTGCCATTCATTTCAAGGGCTTCCCAGTCGATGATTTTGCCGATCTCCCCGGCCATGCTGAGGGTTTCCCCGCCAGGGATTTCCAGATTGCCGGTAATTGCCCGCAAGATTGCCCGGGCCCTGGCACACTGGGTCGCATTGATGCCTTGTTTGTCGAGGCCGTAACCCCAGGGCATGGTGGCGGGTTTGGCCGCTGCATATGTGCGTGCCGCTTCTGCAACCAGCGCTTCGGGGATGCCGGTAATCCCGGACACCTTTTCAAGGGGATAGCCTGCTGCCGCTGCCTTGAGATCCTCAAAGCCAACAGTCCATTTGTTTACAAATTCTTTATCGTACAATTCCTCCTCAATAATCAGGCGGATCCAACCCAGCAACAGGGCCACATCCGTACCTGGCCGTATTTGAAGCCAGAGATCGGCCATTTCGGCCTCTGCCGTACGTCTGGGTTCAATGACGATGAGTTTCGCCCCCCGCTTTTTTGCACGAACCAATTCGGGATACAGGCCAACGGGATCAGAGTTCACAGGATTTGCCCCCATCAGGACAATGCAGGACGCTTCGATAGGCCCGGGCATGATTATGCCGCTGTAGGTGTCGTATTCAGTGGCGTAGCTCGGACACATGCAGATGTTGTTGACGCCGCAGGTATTGGGGGAGCCGAAAAGATTGTAAAACCTGCGGCAGTCCCAGTGATAGGTTCGTTTGGTTCCATG
>JAKSBO010000695.1 GCA_022361095.1 Desulfobacterales bacterium
CCCACCTGGAGGCGATACTCCTCTCCCATGAAGACAAAATCGTTGCCCAGTTCAAGGATGAACTGCTTCATGTGCCGGATCAAGGCATGTTGAAGATGGGATTCGCTGTGGTCCGGGGGCAGCCCTAAAAACTCCAGGACATAGCTGTCTTTAAAGGTATTCTCGATGGCCGGGTGAATTTCTCTCAGCGCTGCTGAGAGTTTTGGTTTGCCCAAACAGGTCCGCTCAAACTGAGAGGCATTGATCTGCCGTTCCAGCTCCCGGGAGGAGGTCCTGTCTTTAATGCAGCACCGCAGGTAAAACTCCCGTTCTTCAATCGTTTTACACCGGGAAAAGATGATGGTGTTATGGGTCCAGGGCAATTGTCTCACCAGTGCTGAGAGTTTTTCATTTCCGTGGTAGGTTTCGTAAAATTGTTTCATCCGCCAGAGATTTTTGTCGCTGAAGCCCTTAAGCTCGGGAGCATTCCAGGCAATATAGCTGGCCAATTCCTTGACAACGCCCTTCCCCCAGGCGGCTTCTTTGACTTTTTCACTGATAGTTCTGCCGATGAACCAATACAGTTCGATCAGGGCGGTGTTGACCTTGGCAAAGGTCTTTTGCCGGGCCTGACGGATCTGAACCAACAGCTCTTCAAATACCTTCCGGTTATGGTCTGATATGGACTTATTCATAGGCGTTCAATCCTGAAATTTCCCGTCCCCGGGCCAATCTGTTGAGATGCGGTGCCAGCTCTTCCATCAGGGCCAGCTCCCTTTGGGTCCGTTCCTTCCACCCCAGTTCCATGGGGGCGAACAGGTCACTGAGCTGTTCCCCGTCAAAGATCATGCGGGCCATGATGCCCCCGACGAAATCCTGAAGGACCTTGGGTTCCAAGTCGTGCCGTTGGGCCATTGCCCCCAGATCTTTGGCCGCCTTCTCTTTTTTAAAGGCCAAGTAACCGTCCCGGATCTGTTGTTCATCCAGGGCCACACCCGCCTCAAGGGTATTGATATAGGCAATGATGTCGTCCCGCTCGTCCATGAGGCCTGCATTGGCGCAGATCATGTCGATAAGCTCTTTCCGGGTCATCTTATGCTTCATCGTATCCTGGGTGGATTCGGCAATCAGTCGCATAATATAATCGTAGTCAATGAGGGCCGAAGCAAAGAGGACGAATTCAAAATCCAATTGCTGAATCCGCTCATGGGTCTGCCCGTTCTCCGAATCCTGTTTAAGTTTCAACTCCTGGGCGGTTTCAAGATAGGCCCCCTTGAACCCCTGCAACGCATCCTGGGGCAAGGCCTGTTCAACGGTCCGGGCCTCTTCTTCACTGAGCCGGGTGTATTGATCAATCTGGGTCTTCAGCTTTTGCACGGTTTTAAAATAATCGATGAATTCGGCTTTGGCGCTGTCCCCTTTCAGGTTCTGGACATCCGAAGGGGTACAGGAAAGGCCCTTGGCCTGCATGAAGTCGTCAAGGTGCTGCACGGCGTTTTGATATTTTTCAATCACCACCGGGGCCGGATCCACCAGCCAGATTTCACGGGCCCGGTCCCTGGCGGCGCCGGAAAAGAGTTCAATGGCCTGGTTCACCTCTTTTTCCCGCCCCCTAAAATCAAGGATATTCCCCCAGGGTTTGGTTTCGTTGAGTACCCGGTTGGTGCGGGAAAAAGCCTGGATCAAACCATGGTATTTAAGCTTCTTATCCACGTAAAGGGTATTGAGATACTTGGAATCAAAACCGGTGAGGAGCATGTCCACCACAATCACGATGTCGATTTTATTTTCATGGGGATAATCGGCATTGGGGTACTTCTGGTCCTTGATGCGCTGCTGGACGTCCTGGTAATAAAGATCAAACTCTGTGATGGAATGGTTGGTGCCGTATTGGTGGTTGTAATCGGCCATGATGGCCACAAGGGCGGCCTTTTTCTTTTCCGGCTCCACCTGGTTGTCAGCCTTTTCCGTGGGCAGATCCTCCTGGAGCTGGAGGATATCTTTCACGTTGATGCTTGCATTGCCGTCCTTGGCCACTGCCTGTGCCGGCGGAGAAAAAACACAGGCGATATTCAAGGGGATGAAGTCTTCATCTTCAATCTGTTTCTGGGCCTGGCGTTTTTTAAACAGGCCGTAATATTCAATGGCCTGATTAATGGAAGAGCTTGCCAATATGGCGTTAAACCGCCGATGTCCAGTGGCGGCATCGTGTTTTTCCAAAATCTCCTGAACCACGGCTTCGGGCGGAGGAACTTCTAATTTGGGTGTTGCCTCTGTATCTGATTCCAAACCGGTATCCCGACCGAAATAATCAATGTGGAACCCCAGGACATTTTTGTCTTCAATGGCATGGGTGATGGTGTAGGCGTGGAGCTCCTTTTCAAAAATATCCTCGGTGGTCTTAAAGGAGCCGATGGTGCCGTCGATCTGGGTATAGCTGGAATTGTCGTCAAAGATGGGGGTGCCGGTGAACCCGAAAAGCTGGGCCTTTGGGAAAAACCCTTTAATGGCTTTGTGGTTCTCACCGAACTGGGACCGGTGGCATTCGTCAAAAATAAAGACCATGCGTTTGTCCCGCAGGGGTTGCAGCCGTTCCTTATAAGAAAGTTTGCCGTTTTTTGTTTTGTTTTGATTGCGCTTGCTGTTTTCATCCAGGGCCAAGCCCAGTTTCTGGATGGTGGTCACAATCACCTTGTCGGCATAATCCTCGGACAACATGCGGCGCACCAGAACTTCGGTGTTGGTGTTTTCTTCCACACAATTTTCCTGAAATTTATTGAACTCTTCCCGGGTTTGGCGGTCCAGGTCCTTGCGGTCCACCACAAAGAGGCATTTTTC
>JAKSBO010000438.1 GCA_022361095.1 Desulfobacterales bacterium
ACACCCCCTAAACTCCATTCCGGGACAGCGCCAAACTGCGCTCCAGTGGGTGCTCAAACAAGTGGCGCTGTTTTCCCTCCATTGCGTCAAGGGGCTGTAATCCGACCTTCCAACGGCCTGCGCAAGGGCAACCCGCCCCGAACCTGATCAATTAACAAGAGTATAGTGTTTGGGGATGAATTGCGGTAAAGACAGTTGTAATAGTTTAGTCCTTTAACTTTTGGGGCAAGTGCAACGTGGATTTTTCATTGCTATGTGCAGCTTGTGTAGCCCAAGTGGTTAATATTCCGAGAAGGAGAATGTGGTGGCCGTTACTTTGAAAGATTTTGTTGAACAAGCGTTAATAGATATTACAACCGCAGTTAATCAAGCAAAAGAAAAATCACCGCTTTGTATCGCCCCTGGGGTCGTCGAAGGAGAAATGCAATTAGAACCACAGTTGGTTGATTTTACAATTCAAGTTGAAGTGTCTGAAGATAAAAATAAGGCGATAGATGGCAAGGTTTCAGTGCCAATTATAAGCGTTTTGAAAGCATCAGCAGGTGCTAAAACAGATCATAAAAATAGAGAAATGACGACACAAAATATTAATTTTTCAGTTCCCGTATATTTCCAGAGTAAGAATGCTAAATAGTCATACATTGTGAATTTGGGGTCAAACCTTGATTATTTCATTTATAGTTGAAGAGTTTTTCCCTCCGCAACTGATATCGAGTAGGGTGGTTAGTGGTGGGCGGGGTGGGGTGCTCAGTAGGCTTTTGGTGCGGGTTATTAGCGGGTCTTGCTCGCACGGAGGCATAAAATGCGGACTGTTTGACGACCGGAGGGAGGAGTTTTCGCATTTGCCGGAGGCGAGCTTAGAGCCGCTTTAAGTCCACCTGCAGTCAAGGAGGGCGCCGCCCCGTCCGCCGCGGGTTCGGGCTCCAGCATTGGCATTCCAAGACCAGAAAAAACAAATGAATTTTCCTTAACGTACTACAGGGCAGGCCGATGGAATTCGACCTGCCCTGTCAAAACGATCAAATTGATCAACTACGATCTATCCCACCAATACCTTTTCCAACTTCTCAATCATAAAATCCATCTCGTCATCACTGATCACCAAGGGCGGAGAAATACGGATGGTGTGGCCGTGGCTGTCGTTGACGACCAGGCCTTCGTCGAAGAGTTGGCGGCAGAAGTCCATGGCGTTGCCGTTTTTGACTTCAATGCCGATGAACAGGCCTTTGCCCCGGACGTCTTTGACGTGGGGGGAGCGGTCGGCGATGTCCTGGATGCGTTGTTTGAGGATTTTGC
>JAKSBO010000570.1 GCA_022361095.1 Desulfobacterales bacterium
TTGATGGGCAAGGGCCTTTATCTCTGCAGCAACCACAGCAAATCCTTTTCCGGCCTCCCCTGCCCTTGCCGCTTCAATGGTGGCATTCAGGGCCAAAAGATTGGTCTGTTCAGAAATATCAGCTATGGTTTCAGTAACCTTATTGATTTGAGACGCTGCATGACCAAGGTCATTCACTTTCATGGAGACCTCTTCGGCCTTTTTCACTGCATCCATTGTTGTTTGACTGCCTTTGGCCGTGTTGGATGCAATTTCCGAAATTGTCGAAGACATCTCTTCGGCAGCAGCAACGATCATCTGAATATTGGTGGAAGTTTGCTCCGTGGCAGCGGCAACACCGGTCATGTTAGCCGTCATCTCTTCGGCGGCGGCCGCAACAGTGTTTGATCTTTCGGATGTTTGCTCGGCATTGGTTGCCATTTTTTCTGAAATAACAGCCAATTCTGTGGAAGAGGATGTAAGGGTCCGGGTGCCGTCTGTGATTTGGGTCAACATCTCCACCAAATTGTTGGTCATTTTCTTCATACTGGCATGGATGCCTGTGGATCTGCCGTTGCTTTCTTCAAATTTTGTCGTTAAATCTCCGTCGGCAATGCTGTCTGCAATGCCGGCAATATCTCCGGGTTCTCCTCCCAGTTGAATCATGATGCCTTTGACAAACCAAAGGATGCCCAGCACAATGACCACCAGAAAAAACAATCCCACAATCATAACCAGTCTTTGGATGGAATGGGCCACACCTAGAAATTCTTCTTCATTCTGGGTCACTGCGATACTCCAGCCTGTAGATTTAACCGGGGCAAATCCGGCGACTTTAGTCATCCCGTTTAAATGATAAAGCGCCACATCAGCTTCAAGGGCTAACATTTGTTCGGCTATTTTTTCCATACCTTCTGTCTGGGTAATGTTCATTTTAAAAAGGTGTTCGGAAGATGGATGGGCGATCATCAGACCTGTTTTGGCGACCATAAACGGATACCCGGTTTCTCCAATTTTAACGGCTGTAATTTTATCGCTGAGTCTATTGAGTTTGATGAGAAAAACCAATGCGCCGCCAAACTGATTGGAAGCCGTGTGCAAAGGTACGGCCAGACATATAATCGGGTGGCCTGACGCCTTTGATAAAAGGGGATCGCTTAAATTCGTCCGGCCTTGTTTCGCAATCCTGAAATATTCCCGGTCCGTGAGGGAGGCCCCAAGAAGCTGTTTGGTGTTATCAGCAATAACCCGTCCTTCCTGATTCGTAATGAGAATACTTTCGTAGCGGCCTCGGCTTTTGTTAAAGACCTCCACTATAAATTGCTGTAACACCTGGTCGCCGGAAACGGTATCTGAATCATACGCCTTGGAAACCGCTTGGGTTATCACCGGGACCTGGGCCAGGGATTCGGCATAAATTATCTCCTGACTGACAATCTCTTCGGCCAGCAAAGCCAGATCTTTGGCAATTTGCAAAGACTGGAATTCCGCGTTTGCTACCAGGGCCTGGGTTGATTTACTTACAGAAAAATAGCCGATAATGGCAAGTGGGAGCATGGTGGCAATAATTCCGCCGAGGATCAATTTGAATTTTAGCGACAACTTCATCAGTAATTCTCCTTAACTAGTTTTTCAACGTTGTTAAACAGTTATGACACATTTGAAAACATCAAATGGAAAAAACATAGAATCGCGCCCAAAGATCTTTTTCTTTCGTGGATTACGTTCGCTTAAAAACTATTTTGCGCATTTTGCGCCTGGATTGCTTCTATATGTATGCTACGAAAGGTGAAATTGTTGGGCATTTATTACAATACCACTTGAGGAATGTCAACAGGATTAATAATCAAGTATTTATTTATAAAATAACTTGGAAGCGGCCTGCCTCAGGTTCAAACATGATCCGGCGTCCCCTAAACCTTGTTTAGTTTCCGATTGCGCAAAACAAACTGCTGATCGGCAATGCGTTTAACCTGATCCACATAATGGGAAACCATTATGATCGTACATCTGTTTTTCAGCAGAGCCAACAACTCTTCAATGACCTGGACCGATGTTTCATCCAGGCTGGAGGTGGGCTCATCCAGGAGCAGCACCTGGGGTTCCAGCACAAGGGATCTTGCCAGGCAAAGCCGTTGCTGCTGGCCGCCGGAAAGAAGGCGGGCATCATCGGTCAGGCGGTTTTTGACCTCGTCCCATAAAAATGCGTGTTCCAGGGATTTTTTTACCTTTTTCCGGATACCGTCCTGACTCTTATATCCGGCAAGCTTCAAAGGGAATGCCACATTTTTGTAAATACTCATGGGCAATGGATTGGGTGTCTGAAATACCATGCCCACTCTTTTTCGCAATTCAGGTAATGGATACTCTTTTTTAAAAATATTTTCAAAACCGTTGCCGAAATCAATGGAGACCTGTCCATGAACCCTTGCCCCGTCCATGTTATGGCATAGCCGGTTTAATACGGTGAGAAATGAGGATTTGCCCTGCCCTGACGGCCCGGTTATTGAAGTGATCGTATTTTCATGAATATCAATACTGATATTCTCCAGGATGGTCCGGGTTCTGTAATAAAAATAGAGATCCCGGATTTTTATTTTAACCGAAGTTTGCATATTTGATTCCTAGGCCATGATTCCTGCCCTGCGATCAATCAATGCCTTGAGAAGATGGGCAAAGATAAAAAGCAGGGAACAGATCAAAAGCAGTATTAGGGCAGCACCATATCCTTTCGCCAATTCTGAGGGGTCCGTGTATTCCGATGCCGTATAATATATAAAAAACGGCAGGGCCTCAAAACTTGCAAAAATAGATTTGGGAACGCCTGCGGCGGCAACCACGCCGGTGAGCATAATTACGGCTGTATCCTCGGCACAACGGCCAATGGCAAGAACCACACCGGAAACAATGTCCGAAAGGGCCAAAGGCAGCAAAACCAGCACGATATTCTGGTCAATGGTATTGCAGAAATCACGAATTCCTTGCTGGGTGATATCAACCTGAATGATATTTTAACGATGGTGTTGGAAA
>JAKSBO010000467.1 GCA_022361095.1 Desulfobacterales bacterium
ATCTTCAAAACCGGCATCAAGGCATTCCGACAGTTGAAATAAAGACGCATACCCGGTAATGGCGTATATAATAGACATCGGTTTAACGCTTTTGACTTGCCTGCATAATTCCATACCGTTCATTACCGGCATATTCAGGTCAAAAAACATCACCACAATGTTTTTTTCTTCAATAATTTTTAATGCATCCTGCGCGTTTTCTGCGGTGGAAACATCATAGCCGGCTTTGGAAAACAACTGGGAAAGCAACCTTAAAATGGGGGGTTCGTCATCAACGATTAATATTTTTTTATTCTCCATCTTTTTTTCCTTTCTTCTGGCTTTAAGCTGTTTTGGCTCCTCCTACAGCATTCAAACAATGTGTAGATACATGAGCGGCTAATGTTTCAAACATGAACAGGTCTTGGCAGCTATATTGTGAATATCTTCGACATAGTCTACGGCCCCGATTTGTTCGGCGGCTTTGGGCATCCCATAAACGACGCTTGATTTTTCATCCTGGGCAATGGTTGTTGCACCGGCTTTTTTCATTTCAAGCAATCCTAGCGCGCCGTCTTTGCCCATACCGGTTAAAATAATCCCCACAGCGTTGGCACCGGCGAACCTTGCAACAGAGCGGAATAAAATATCCACAGCCGGTCGCTGATAGTGAACAAGCGGTCCTGTTTTAACCGTTACAAAATATTTGGCACCCCTTCGTTTTAAAAGCATGTGGTAATTACCCGGTGCAATAAGCACATTACCGCTTGTCACAGGGTCCCCGTTTTCAGCTTCTTTCACACGCATTGAACACAAGGCGTTCAGCCGCCCGGCAAAGGATTTTGTGAACTGTGCCGGCATGTGTTGCACGACCACAATGCCCGGCGCGTTTTTCGGCATTAGGGTCAGAACGTTTTTAATGGCTGCGGCCCCGCCGGTTGATGCGCCAACGGCAATAATTTTATTGGTGATTCCATCAGGTTCAAAGGATACTATTTTTGCCTGCTTGTTTGGGCGTTGTTGCTGCCCTTGCCGGGGTAGTTTAGCTGCATGCACCGCCTTGATTTTTTCGGCAAGCTGCATGCTGACATCGCCTACGGAGTAAGCGTTATTGGGCTTTGCCATCACTTCCAACGCCCCTATTCCCAAAGCTTCCATGGCAAGATGGCTTCCCTTTGTACTCAAAGAACTGACAATGATGACAGGGCGCGGATAATGCGCCATTAATTTTTTTAAAAAGGTAATTCCGTCCATACGCGGCATTTCTATATCCAGCGTAATAACATCCGGTTTCAATTTAACAATTTTATCCCGGGCAATATATGGGTCAGGGGCCGTATCAATTACCGTAATGCCGGGATGCCGGGACAGTTGTTCTTTAAACACCTTCCTGACAACGGCGGAATCGTCTACCACAAGCACTTTAATTTCATTAGACATTGAATGCGGCCCCTTGGTTCTTATTGACTCACGCGGACAGTAAAATAGCCATGTTTGAATCCATGGTTTCAATCAATGTGCATTCAGCGGCACTGTTTAAATCACTGCCGGTAATTTTTTCGGGGATGCCGAGTTTATAAGGTTCCCGGCATTTTACCTTTTTTAAGGCATTCCCGCACACCATATTAAGCATCTCCGAAAATGTCCCAAATTGCTGTTCCCACGTCAGATCACTTTGGTTTTCTCCCAAAAAATTGGATGCCAGCTCCGCAACCAGGGGGGGCGGTGAAATAACATCTATGTTACCGCAGATATCTCCTGTGAATTTCAACCGACATGCCAATGCGGTTTTCAGGTCAATACCGGAATCACTTAACGTTGTCTCGGGACCGATTTCAACCGGCATGAAAAACATGGTTTCCATGACTTCAGAAATCGAATTCGTCATCGCTGTCATCAATACTTTCTTCATAATCAGCCTCTCCAATTATACTGACAATTAAATCCCTCAGATCCTCGGGGGTAAACGGCTTTGTAATATAACCGGCAGCACCGGCATCCATAAATTCTTTAATTTTTAAATCGTTGCCCTCGGTTGAAATAACAACCACCGGAATTTCCTTGAACAGCGCCTCGGTTTTTACTTTTTTTAAAAAGCTGAGTCCATTCATTTCCGGCATGTTGTAGTCGGTCATAATCAAATCCACCCATTCTCCAGCAAGTACCGTCAACGCCTCCTGGCCGTTTGAGGCTTCAAGAATGTTTGCTCCGGTATATCCAGCTGCTGCTAGGGATCGTTTTAAAACGGTCCTCATGGGCATTGAATCATCTACAATCAATATTGAATA
>JAKSBO010000215.1 GCA_022361095.1 Desulfobacterales bacterium
AAGCAACCGTTTTTTTTTTTTTTTTTTATTACTACCTGTACAACGGCAGCATTATAAAGGAACCGGCAGACCAGTGGCTGGCTCAAAAAGCCGAAAATTATGATGTCTATCTGGCCTATACCGGACACTGCCTGCTGGCTGTACAGGGCCCAAAATCAAGGGATATTCTGAAGAATCACATTGATATTGAAGGGATGAAATATTTTGATGTAAAGGAAGCGGCATTTAATAACATTCCTCTAATCGTCGGGCGACTAGGATACTCCGGCGAAATAGGATATGAACTGTACTGCCATTACGAACAGGTCGGCAGTTTGTGGGACGGTCTGCTGGATATTGGTAAAGATCAGGGACTTGGACCATATGGTCTTGAAGCCACAGAGATTCTTTCCATTGAAAAGGGGTATCTGACACCAACTGACTTTTATGAAGGCTCTACACCGCTGGAACTTGGACTGGGTTGGACCGTTTCTTTTGATAAAGACGATTTTTTCGGGAAACAGGCCCTGATGAAACGAAAAGAACAAGGGTTGAAAACCAAACTGATCGGTTTTGAAGTCAAAGACGAGGATCTTACCCTGGAGAGTGGACTGCCTCTTTATAAAGGAGATGAAAAGGTCGGAGAAGTGACCCAGTGTGGGCCTGGCTTAACGGTTGGTAAACATTTTTTGGCCAGGGCCTGGGTTAACATTGATGTGGCAAAAGAAGGAGAAGAAATAGAAGTGGCAAAAGACGGCAGCCGCACAAGTGTGACCGTAACCCTGGAAAAAGACTGGTACGATCCCGGCGGTAAAAAGATCAAAGGGTAATAATCCACGTCAACATTACAATTTGGAGAAAAAAATGAGTCATTATAAGGACATTGTAATTATCGGTGGGGGCGTCATTGGATGTTCAATTGCCTACCATTTGGGTTTGCGGGGTTTTAAATCCACCATCATCGAAAAAGAATCCGTGGCTGCCAGAGCCAGCGGAAAAGCATGGGCTGTTATCGCAGATCCGTATAGTCTCCAGATGGCGGAATTAGATTCTCCCGAGATCACTCTGTTTCATTCACCAAAAGGAGAAACAGTCGGTCATTGGAAGGAACTGTTCAATATTACCTATACGCGTCTTCACGAGGTGGCCCGGGACCTGAAAAACAGAGGTGGTATGGACATTGAGATTGCAAGCTGCCCATACGACAGCCTGGCGCTGACTGAAGAGGACGAAGCCGGTTACAAAGAACTGATAGAAGATTTCCACCATAAAGGATTCCGGGAACTTCTATGGATGGAACCCAAGGAGATCAGAAAAGTATGGCCGGATGTGCCGCCGGAAACGCGAGGATCCCTGCGTACAATAATTCACCAGGTTGAACCCTATAAATACACGTTGGGCCTGGCCCAGGCCGCAGAAAAAATGGGTACCCGGATCAAGCAGGGTGATGTGGTCGGATTCGGCACAAAAGGAGGTAAAATCACCTCTGTGAAACTTGCCTCCGGAAAAGAGATCGGGTGTGATGCCGCAGTAATTGCCATGGGGCCCTGGAGCTGGGAAGGCACCAAGTGGCTGGGCAATGAACTTGCAATGCAGCTGGTTCTGGAGGGGTGCCTGAGAATGGAGATTGACCAGGATATTCCACCCCACGGTCTTGCCAGCGGGAAATACAGCATTCTTTCCCGTGTGGGAGCAAAAGAGCTGATTCTTGGCAGCGCCGGTGTTCCGCATCTAAGGCAGGACCACTGGGGGACAGCACTTTCAGAAGACCAGAAATATGAGATTTTAAGTCATTGTATGGAGATGGTTCCTGAGGTGGTTGAGAATGCAAGACTGGTGGAATATCGCGGTGATCTGCAGGGATGGGCGCCGGGACCCACCTATCATAAACCCAGTATGGGGCGTCTCCCGAGCTGGGACAATGGATATGTGGCCACCCGGTTTGGAACCCTGGGGATGTGCCAGAGTCTGGGAGCCGGTTCATTGATGGCGGATCTGATCATTGACGGTCAGGCCCCGATGGCCCATGAGAATTTAATGAACCATTTGGACCCAGCTAATGGATAATTTCATTTTGAATCTTAGTGAATAGTACAGATCGTCTTGTTTTTATTACTAATTCGATGCGGACGACAAAGAGTCGAATTTCAATATCGAAAGGAAAATAAAATGAGTAAAGAGCCTAAAAAAATAGTGATTGCAGGTGCCGGGGTAACAGGATGTTCCATTGCCTACCATTTAGCCAAAATGGGAATTCCATGTACGCTGATTGAACGGGAGTCCATTGCAGAAAGAGCGTCAGGCAAAGCCTGGGCGATGAGTGGGTATCCCTTTGGATGGCATTCGGTTGAAGAGGACCCGTCAACCTATTTTCACAACCCGAACCCTGAAACCGGTGTTCGCAATTGGATGGACCTTTACGCATCAGGGTATTATCGCCAGCGAGACATTGCATTGGAAATTCAGCAGATTGCCGGTGTCGATGCGGGGTATCAGGAAACACAGTCAACGTTTTTGCTGCCGGAAGAAGAGATGGATGCCATTAA
>JAKSBO010001176.1 GCA_022361095.1 Desulfobacterales bacterium
CTACAACAGCGATGAAGAGCTGAAAACAACATTGGATATGGTCCGGCTTAACCATTTTATCCCCGGGGAACCTAATCTTTTTCTGCCCATCTGGGATTCATTGATGGCCCATGGTGACCACTATTTGGTTCTTGCCGATTACCGTGCTTTTATTGAGGCCCAGGAAAAGGTCGGTGCGTTGTATCAGGACCAGGAGCAATGGACCCGCTGTTCAATTTTAAATACGGCCAATATGGGTAAATTTTCCAGCGACCGGGCTGTCAAGGAGTATGCCCGGGATATTTGGGGCATTGAGTCTCTGGAACATTGAATCTTTTGATGAACCGCCAAAGGCCGGTTTAACCGGCACAATAACTATAAAAGTATTTTAACCACAGAATACACGGAAATCACAGAATTTTATCTTCAGTGTCGTCTGTGATTTCCGTGGTTAACTTTTTCTTATAACAGCCATGGGCTGACCTGACATATCTGCTGCCAGGTACAGCCCGCAACAAAGTTTTAAATATCTTAGTAACTTACCCAGATTTTCTTATAAAAAATGCTTGAACGAAAAGTCACCCACATCTTCGGGGTAACTTTTTTACGACGTTCTATTGTAAGCCGCCTGTCAAATATTTGCAGCAGTGCGCAGCACCCTGGCGGCTTCGACCAGGTTTTTCAAAGCGGCTTTTGTCTCCGGCCATGCCCGGGTTTTCAAACCGCAGTCCGGGTTGATCCACAGCCGTTCCTTTGGAATCCGTCTGGCCGCTTCTTTCATGTTGTCCACAATGAAATCTACGGTTGGTACATTGGGGGAATGGATGTCATACACCCCCGGCCCGATTTCATTGGGATAGGCGGTTTCGTCAAAGGCGTTTAGTATTTCCATGTTTGAACGGGAAGCCTCAATGGTGATGACGTCCGTATCCATGCGTGTGATGGCGTCAATGATGTCGTTGAATTCCGAATAGCACATATGGGTATGAATCTGGGTGCCGGCGTTGACACCGTTGGCGGTAATCCTAAATGCCCCCACCGCCCAGTTCAGATATTCATCCCATTGGTTTTTTCGCAGGGGAAGGCCTTCTCTTAAAGCGGCTTCATCAATCTGGATGATGGAAACGCCTGCTTTTTCCAAATCCAGAACCTCATCGCGAATGGCAAGCGCAACCTGTCGGCAGGTGTCGGCCCGGCTTTGGTCATCCCGGACAAAGGACCAGTTTAAAATGGTGACAGGCCCTGTGAGCATCCCTTTGACCGGTTTGTCTGTCAGGGACTGGGCATAAACAATCCACGAGACGGTCATTGGCCGGGGCCGGGACACATCACCAAAAAGGATGGGCGGCTTAACGCACCGGGAACCGTATGACTGCACCCATCCATATTGGCTGAAGGCAAAGCCGTCCAGCTGCTCGCCAAAGTACTCAACCATATCGTTACGTTCGGCTTCGCCATGAACCAGTACATCCAGGCCGATCTCTTCTTGAAATTGAATGGTGGTTTTCATCTGGTCCCGGATGCCTGCAGTGTAGTCATTCAGGCCGATTTCCCTTTTTTTGAATTTAAGGCGCAGTGAACGTATCTCTTTGGTTTGGGGAAAGGAACCGATGGTGGTCGTGGGGTAAAGGGGCAGGTTAATTTTTTCTTTATGACGCTTGATCCGTTCCGGGTAGGGTTGCTTGCGCTCTCCCCAACTGTCATCCACCCGGGCTAAACGGGCCTGGACCTCCGGGTTATGAATCCGGGGGGATTCTTTGCGGTTTTTCAATGCCGTTGCGTTCTGTTCCAGCTGCGTTGCCACTATTTCCCGGCCCTGGGTTAACGCATTTGCCAGGATATCCAGTTCAACCAATTTCTGCCGGGCAAAGGCCATCCAGCTTAAAAGTTCGCTATCCAGTTTGGCTTCTATCTTTAAGTCCACAGGTACATGGAGCAAGGAGCAGGATGGGGCCAGCCATAATTTATCGCCAAGTTGCTTATGGATGGGTGTCAGTTGGTCCAGAAGGGCGTTTAAATCCGTTTTCCAGATGTTTCTTCCGTCAATTACCCCCAATGACAATTCCATATGTTCGGGCAGGCGCTCAACCAGATTCGGCACCTGGTCTTTTCCGCGCACCGCATCAACATGAAGTGCGTGAACGGGCAGCGACAATGCCAGACCCAGATTCCCTTCAAGGGAGCCAAAATAGGTGGCCAGCATGATTTTAACAGATCCGCTCCCCAATGCCTGATAAGCTTGGTCCACCATATGCTTCCAGTCATTATCCAGATCCATGACCAGTAAGGGCTCATCTATCTGTACCCACTCAACATCTTGGGCGGCCAGCAGATTTAAGAGCCGGACATACTCCGGCAACAGGTTTTTGAGCAGGGTTTTCTTATCAAAATTTTCTGCCTTGCCCAAAAAAAGATAGGTCACGGGGCCTAGGATAACCGGTTTAGGCCTTACCCCTGCGGTTTGTGCCTCTTGTACCTGGTCCAGCAGCGATTGGGCATCCAGGCGGAACGTTGTGGTGCTGTCAAACTCCGGGACAATGTAGTGGTAATTGGTGTCGAACCACTTGGTCATTTCCCCGGCTGAAATCTGGTTCTCTTTTTCATCGCCCGCGGACTGTCCCCGGGCCGTACGGAAATACCGGTCCAGAGGTGTTCCGCCGGTTTCCCGGGCCCGGGCAGGAATGTTGCCCAGCATCGAGCTCGTATCCAATACCTGGTCGTAAAATGAGAAATCGCCCACGGGTACATAATTAAGCGCTTTCTGGTAGCCCCAATTTTTTTCCCGAAGCCGGGCACCGGTCTTAAGCAGTTCCGTTTGGGACGCTTCTCCCCGCCAGTAAGATTCCAGTGCGCGTTTAAGTTCCCGGTTGTCACCAATGCGGGGGAACCCTAAGTTATGGGTTTTCATGCTCTCAATCCTCCTTTTTCAATTATTAAAATTAATTTTAACTATTAGAATTTTGGTGAAATATTTTTAGTCTTGTTCGTGTTGACAAGACTATAGAGGAAATAAAAACATGATGAAAAATGATATATTTTTACTTATTCATAAAAACAGATAATGAATGCCCCGTTAGGATGGATAAAACCCACGGAAGAGGCAAAGAAAACGGATAAAATTCTTCGTGTCCTTTTTGTCCCGGCAGCAATTGGGCAAAACATAATCTTCTTTCATGGCCGGAAGTGTTTGACTCAGGGTAAAGATAGCACTACAGTTGCGGCAGAAAACATCCCGCAAGATTCAATATTCCGGCATTGGCAATTGTACTGAAAATGATAAGGAGCACAAAATGACCATTGAGTGGGCCTATATAAGAAAAGGATGCACATCCTGTAATAAAGCGCTTGCCTATTTTAAAGAAAACAAGATTTCAGTGGATTTAACGGTTGATGCAAGAAAGGAAAAAATAGATGCCCAAAAAGCCTGGGACCTGATCAAACATCAGAACCATGTCCATATTGCAAAAGGTAAGAATAAAATTTTAACCTTTGAGCCTGGCGCATCGGACGCAGAAGAGGTCTTAAACCACGCCCTGGGCCGAACCGGGAACCTGCGTGCCCCTGCCGTGATAAAGCAGTCAAACATATTTATTGGTTTTAACCAGGATATTTATACCCGTTTGTGACCCCGGTTTTGTCTGTCCTTGTTTCCCGTAAGAAAACTTAAGGGCGCCTGACCGGGTCCTGGTTAAAATTGATGATAAATCTGCTCCTGTTCATCCAGAATGTCATCCAAAATGGCTTCGGTGGTATAGGGGTCATGACAGCACTTCGAAGCACCACCACCATGAAGTCATCCTCGGGCACCAGTTTAAGCCGGGTTCTGGAGACAAAACTCTTGCCTGCTTCACGTTGGATGCGCTGGATGCGGATATTGATCTCATCAAGTTCCCGGTTCAGCTGTTTGCGCTTTTCTTCCCGGGCCATTGCAAGTTTCTGACGGAAGGCCAGGGGTACCAGCCGGTAGGTCAGAATATTGAGTTCGGGCGGGGTCACAAGCTCAAATTCAGGCCGCTCGTCTATTTTTTTTGCAAATGCCCTGGCTGTTTCA
>JAKSBO010001167.1 GCA_022361095.1 Desulfobacterales bacterium
AACCGGCAAAGACCTGACCGCATCCCTTGAAGATGCCGGGATGTTCATTACCATGGTCGGGGAGATCACGGCAGCCCTGCTTTCCTGCATTAAAAATCCGGGCCGCATCCGCTGGGCCGACACCTGGATGGTGGCGGAGCGCTCCGGGGTCAACGCACTGCCCATTGTGGCAGTGATCTCATTTATCGTGGGGCTTGTCATGGCGTTCCAGGCCGCCATTCCCATGCGCATGTTCGGTGCGGAAATCTATGTGGCCAACCTCATCGGCATTGCCATGGTCAGGGAGCTTGGGCCCCTGATGACCGCCATTGTGCTGGCCGGCCGTTCCGCATCGGCCTTTGCCGCAGAAATCGGCACCATGAAAATCAACGAGGAAATTGACGCGCTCACGGTCATGGGCATGGAACCGGTGAGGTTTCTCATCGTCCCCAGGGTCATTGCCGCCACCCTGATCACCCCCTTGCTAACGGTTTTTTCCAATTTTGTGGGAATCCTTGGCGGTATGGTTGTCATCCTCTCCTTTGGCTACCCACCCATTGCCTACTATAACCAGGTGGTGGGATTTGTCTCCTGGGAGGATCTTGCCGGCGGCCTTGTCAAATGCTTTGTGTTCGGCCTTCTCATCGCTGCCACCGGCTGCATCCGGGGGTACCAGACATTGAGGGGGCCGTCTGCCGTGGGCGATGCCACCACAAGGGCCGTGGTATCCTCCATTATTTTAATTGCCGTGTTTGACGGTATTTTCAGCGTAATTTACTTTTATCTGGGCATATGAAAGAGACGATCATCAATGTCCGGCACCTTTTTGCCGGGTACAACAACACCGCCATCATGGAAGATCTCAACTTTGATATCCAAAGCGGAGAGGTGTTTGTGATCCTCGGCGGTTCCGGTTGCGGCAAAAGCACGGTGCTTAAACACATGATCGGCCTGGTGCCGCCGGTCTCCGGCCGGATACTCATCCATGGCGAAGATATAGTGACGGCCCGGGGAAAGGCCCGCAACCAGTTGCTCGGCACCATTGGTGTGGCGTTCCAGAACGGCGCGCTGTTCGGCTCCATGACCGTGCTTGAAAATGTCATGCTGCCCCTGATGGAGTTCACGGATCTTCCCCGGCAAGCCATTGAAGCCGTTGCCCGGGTAAAACTGGATCTGGTTGACATGGGCCATGCCCTTTATCTTCAGCCCGACGAGTTGAGCGGCGGCATGAAAAAAAGAGCCGCCATTGCCAGGGCCATGGCCCTTGATCCGGCTATCCTGTTCCTGGATGAGCCCTCTGCCGGGCTGGACCCCTTAACCTCGGCCGAACTGGACCGCCTGATCCTGGAACTTGCAGGTTCCCTGAACATCACATTTGTCATTGTCACCCATGAGCTTGAAAGCATCCTGACCATTTCCGACCGGGTGATCATGCTGGGCAAACAGGAAAAAGGCATCATAGCCCAGGGCGATCCCAAAAAGCTCAAAACGGATCCGTCAAACCCATATGTATATAATTTTTTTAACCGGAACCCATAATATTTTTTGGAACCCAACCCATGACCCAGAAAACCAATTATTTCAAACTCGGCCTTTTTGTCATCCTGGCCTTTGCACTGACTGCGGCCATGCTGATTGCCTTTGGTGCGGGCCAGTTTTTCAGGACAGAAACCCTTGCCGAAACCTATTTTAACGAATCCGTCCAGGGCTTGAACATCGGATCCGAGGTGAAATACAAAGGGGTGAAAATCGGGGATGTAAAATCCATCACCACCCCCACAAAGGTTTACGATATTGCCTCAAATTATGTATTGGTCACCTTTTCCCTGTCCGAAGACTGTTACGTGGGCCAGACCGGGAAAAACCCCAAAGAACGTATGAAAAAAGCAGTGGACGAGGGGCTTTCCGTATTCCTATCCTTTAACGGCCTGACCGGGTCAGCATATTTGGAGACCGATTACAAAGAAAACGGCCCGGATGATCTTGAAATCTCCTGGCTCCCCGAAAATCTTTATGTCCCGTCCCGGCCCAGCAACATCAAACAGGTATCGGATGCAATTACCCGGGCCATGGAAACCCTGGGTTCCATTGATTTCAAAGAGATGAAAAAGGATTTTTCGGCCCTGCTCAAAAGCCTGAATATCACCAGGGTATCGAACCAGGCAGAAAGCCTGATCAAAGAGCTTCGCCAGACCAACAGGGAGCTGTCCAAAATTCTGACATCCGGCCGGGTCAAACAGATGCTGGCGGATGCCGGCTCATCCATGGCAGACTTAAAGCAGATTGTCCAAGCGGCAAAAAGTCCCATCAAAGAGACCCTGGCGGATATCAATACGGCGTCCGGCAGCATCCAACGCATGGCCGCCGGACTGGAACAAGGTTATGACGTGAAATTGACCGAAATGTCCGATAAAATGGCGTCGGTCCTGGCCGGCCTTGAGAAGACATCCCGGTTACTGGAAAACATGATCTGGACCAATGCCGACGTCATTGAAAAAACCATCGGCAACCTGGAGAACACCACTGAAAACCTGGACCAGTTCACCCGGGAACTGCGTGAGTACCCGGGCAGCATTCTCATGAACGCCCCGCCGAGAACATCAACACCAGGAAAGGAAAAATAGCTTATTATGGACAGTTTGCGTTCTTTAAGGCCCATGCGCCGGCCACGGTTGCCTCTTTTCGTAATAATACCCTGCATATTCACTGCAGCCGCTGTTTTGTCCGGATGCGGGATTAAAAATGATTACACGAAAAAACAGATGTTCAGGCTTCATGCGAACGGCAACACGTCCACAGACCAGGGCAACCGGTCAACAGGAGCGCCCCTGGTGGTCAAACGCCTGGATATCTCACCGGAATTTGACGGCGCCGGATTTGTCTACCGGGTGGGCCGGAACCGGTTTACCCAGGATTACTATAACAACTACATGACCTCACCGGCCCGCATGATCAGTGATGTGATGCTCGAAGCACTGGTCGGCTCACCCCAGTTTGCCCCGGCCCCCAGCAATCGGATTCCGGACGATATTTTCCAGTTATGGGGTAAAATTACAGCGCTCTACTGCGACCGGCGCAATGCGTCCCATGTATCGGCTGTGGTGACCATGGCGCTCAACCTTGACCGGTTAAACAAAGAGGGATTCATACCGGTTCTGGCAAACACCTATTCCTCGCAGATTCCCCTGGGCACAGATACCGGCCCATCGGCCTATATCCAGGCCCTTAATCGTGGTTTAGCACAAATTGTCAAAGATATTTTGTCGGATTTTAAACAATTGCCGGATTCGGCGGACAACCAATAGTTTTTAGGATTTATTATCATATGAAATTTCGACCCTGCATTGATCTTCGAAACGGCAAAGTGGTCCAGATTGTAGGCGGGACCCTGTCCGACGAAACCCGGGACAGCCTTGTCACCAATTTTGAAAGCGCCCGGACCCCGGCACAATTCGCACAGACGTACCAGGCAGACCACCTTTACGGCGGCCATGTCATTGCCCTTGGCCCCGGCAATACCGATTCAGCCCTTGAAGCCCTGCACGCCTTTCCCGGGGGCCTCCAGATGGGCGGCGGCATTAATCCTGAAAATGCACACACGTTTCTGGACGCCGGCGCATCCCATGTCATCGTAACATCTTATGTGTTTTCCAAAGGCCGTATGGACATGGACAAGCTCAATACCCTGGTGAATGCCGTCGGCAAAGAACGCCTGGTTCTGGATCTAAGCTGCCGGAAAAGAGACGGCCAATTCTGGATTGTGACGGACCGCTGGCAAAACTTCACAGAAATGCCCGTAACCCCGGCCACCCTGGAGAACCTCTCTGTATTCTGTGACGAATTTTTAGTCCACGGCGTGGATGTGGAAGGCAAAATGCAGGGTATCCAGGAAGAACTTGTAACGCTGCTGGGGGAACACAGCCCCATCCCATCCACCTATGCCGGAGGGGCAAGCCGGTTTTCAGACCTGGACCTTGTAAAAGACCTCGGCAATGGCCGTGTGGACCTGACCATCGGTTCGGCCCTGGACATCTTCGGCGGCACCATCCCTTACCAACAGGTCGTGGACTGGCACAAGGATCAAATCTGATCCGTTTTATAAGAAAGTCTGTGTAAGCCACTAAGATCTTTCAAATTTTATTGTGGGCTGAGCCTGGCAGCGGATATGTCAGGTCAGCCCGTGGCTGTTATATCGAAAGAAAGCGGCAAAATTCGGCGCATCAAAATGCTGTTTGCATCGGCATGGAGTCGCCTTCAGATATATTGACTGTAAAACCAAATCAATGCGACACCGACCCCTCAACGGCGAAGGCTTTTTACGTCTCATCCTGCTGCATGTTTTACCCCATGGCCTTTATTAAGAAGTATTCCGGGGAGTATAGGAGAAAAGGCTGAAGGAGCCGGATAACCGGGAAGCACTTTTAAACTTGACCGAAAACCATGGCTGACGTTAAAATTAGATTAAACCTTTAATTAATAACGTACAACATCCCGGCGCCAGGGAATATGTATTAATACGATGGAAAAAAAGCGCTGATGTTAAAAAACTACCGGCGCGAATTGATCTCTACCGGCGGGTTGTCTCTTGTTTCATTAATAATCCTCTGTTTTGTATTTTAAAATACGGATGCCGCCATGTGAAAGGTGAAACCAAAAATAATTTTTATTTTTCCGATGAACGGCCATGGGCCGGCCTGGTCTATCAACACCCAGGCTCGCCCGTAACAAAGTTTGAAAGATCTGAGAGGATTTTTCAGGGGAGGAAAAAATGAAAGATAATGTTTTAAAGGCAGCAGAAAAGCCAATTAAGCCCTGGGGCTTTTGGGGGAATTGAACCGTTTACACCCGGCTGATTGTGAACATTCCGGTGTTCGCGACGCTTACGGATAAGGATTTGGTTAAATGATTACAGACAAGCTGTATCAAAGCTATTTCAATTATCTTTTAAATGGAAAAAGGTATGAGTGTACCCAAATTGTTCAGGAACTGCTTGATAAAGATGTAGACATACACACCCTTTATGAGACGCTTTTCCAGAACAGCCTTTATGAGGTGGGCA
>JAKSBO010000716.1 GCA_022361095.1 Desulfobacterales bacterium
ACCCCTTCTTTGTCCCGGCCCGCGGTCAGTGAGACCCCGGCCAAGACCCTGTCCATGGAGGTGGCGGCCTTTCTGCCCTGGAAAGCAAAATGAATGGGATAGGTTTCGGCACAGACCTTCTCTTTGTTCCGGGGAAAACCGCCGGCAAAAAGATTGGCATCTGATACCGATTGCAGTGAAAATTGGTCCACAGGAACTGTTTCCGGACCGCCCGGGGCATCCAGCCCGATATACAAGGCATGAAACTGGTCTTTATTTTCCAGGAATGCGTCAAACCCGGCCTGGAGACTAAAGGTAACACCGAATTTCTTGAGTTGGGCAAGCTCGGTCTCTAGCGTTGCGGCGGGCAGGACATTCTCATCCAGCCGGAGCAGGTCTCCCCCCAGCCTGTTTTGTTCAAATACATTGACCCGGTAACCTTTAAGGGCAAGGTCCCAGGCTGCGGTAAGGCTGGACAGGCCGCTGCCCCAGATGCCGATTCGGGTATCCTTTGCCGGCGGGGGGAAGTATTTTTTCCGCCGGTTCCGGTTGCCGGCGCAGGCCCGCTCCAGCAGGCCGATGGAAAGGGATGCGTCCAGATTTTGCCGGATACAGGCCGATTCACAGGGATGGTCGCAGACCCGGGTGATGATTTCCGGCAGGGGCAAGGTTTTTTCCAGGATTTTAAAGGCCTTGTCCGTTTCACCCTTTGCCATCCGTGCCATGAAGGATTTTACATCCACATGAAAGGGGCATGCCGCAGTGCAGAATGCCGGCTCTTCCTGGATGCACTTTGCTTCAAATGCCGTAAGTTCTGATTTTTCCATAATTGATTGAGCTGCCGGGGCAAACCCCGGCAGCATTTTTTAACTGAAATTAATGGTTATTCGCCATTAGCCTTTCAGTGCAGCCAGCACCTTGTCCGGTGTGGCCGGCAGGCGTTTAACCCGCGCACCGCAGGCATTGTAGATGCCGTTAATAATGGCGGCATGGGGTGCGGTCAGGGGCAGTTCACCCACGCCGGCAGCCCCGAAAGGACCATGCTCCCTGGGCGCTTCCACATAGATAAGCTCCATCTCGTCGGGAATATCCTTGATATAGGGGAAGCCGGCGCCCATCATGGTGGAGTGCTTCTTGATATCTTCGTAGTCTTCGGTCAGGGCCAGGCCAACACCCTGGGCCAAACCGCCGTACATCTGGCCGTCCACCAGCAGCTTGTTGTTGATCTTGCCCACATCGGCCACTGCGGTTATTTTGGTCACCTTGGTTTTACCCGTGGCGATCTCGACGCAGACCTCGGTCATGAACAGGCCGTACATATATGCGGCAAAGGGGCTGCCCTGGCCGTTCTCATCACAGTCCTTGGCAGGTGCGGTCCAGGCGCCGGTGTATTTCACGGGAATGTTTTCAGCCGCCATCTCCTCATAGGTCCGGTAGGTGCCGTCGCTCTTTTTCATACCGCCCATGAGCAGCTCGCAGGCGGCCTTGATGGCCTGCCCGGTAACAACCTGGGACCGGGATCCGCCGGCAGGGCCGGAGTTGGGGGTCTTGGAGGTATCGTTCATCACCAGCCGGATCTGATCCGGGGCAACACCCATGGGCCGCAGGGCTTCATGGGCCGTGCCCAAAGTGCCCATGTCAGCACCCTGGCCATGATCTTCCCAGGAATTGAATATGGTGATGGTGTTGTCTTCGTTGAGTTCTGCATAGGCCTCGGAGGTATCGGGGCCGTCCAGGCCGCAGCCGTAAATGCCCACGGCGATACCAACGCCGTATTTATCCGTGTCTGTGGATTTTTTAGCGGCGTCTGCTTTGGCAGCCTCATATTTGGGTTTAAGGGTATCGAACATTTCCGGCAGGCTCCAGGAATCCGGGGTCTGGCCTGTGGGCGTGGTGGCCCCTTCCCGATATATATTTTTATACCGCAGGTCAAAGGGGTCCATGCCCAGTTTTTCAGCCAGCATGTCCATGAGCACTTCAGAGGGAAACTCAATTTCCGGTGCGCCGTAGCCGCGGAAGGCAGAGCCCCAGGCGTGGTTGGTGCAGACGGTCCGGCCTTCGCCCCGGATATTGGGAATGTTGTAGCCGGCACCGGCAAACTGGGCACCGCGGAGGGTCAGCAGATCGCCGAACTCGGAATAGGGACCGTGGTCCACGCTCCAGTCGGATTCCAGGGCCTTGAGGGTGCCGTCCTTATCGGCGGCCAGGCGCAGATTTGTCAGGAAGGGGGAACGCTTGCCCGTATATGTTTGCTGTTGCTGCCAGTCATAGTTGAGATACACCGGTTTCCCGGTAGCCATGGCCGCCACACCCACCAGGGCTTCCATGGTGGGGGAGAATTTATAGCCGAAGGTGCCGCCGGTGGGGTTCTGGACCAGGGTGAGCTTTTCCGGCTCAATGCCCAGGCCCGGCGCGATCATGGCCAGGTGGAGATGGATGCCGATGGACTTGGAATGGATGACCAGGGTACCGTCTTCGCCGGGGAAGGCAAACCCCACATCCGGTTCAATGGGCATATGGGGCTGGCGGCTCGTGTAGAAATCATCTTCAATGGTGACATCAGCGGATTCAAAGATGGGCGCGGTGTCTTCGCCTTTTTTGACTTTCTGGATATAGTAAACATTGGGGGTGCCCGGATGAATTTCCATGGCATCTTCGGCCATGGCAGCCGGGGCGCTCATGTATTCGGGCAAAAGTTCCAGGTCCACGTTTACCTTGTCTGCAGCGGCCTTGGCGTTTTTCTCGGTGTCGGCGCAGACAATGGCAATGGCGTCACCATACTGGAAGACCTTTTCATCACAGAGAATGGGCCGGTCCCAGCCGTCGCCTTTATTGGTGGGGAAGGTAATCAGACCGGAAATCCGGTTTTTGCCCTGGACATCTTTGTGGGTGACAACTTTGTAAACACCGGGCATCTTTTCAGCTTCGGCGGTGTCAATGGATTTGATATTGGCATGGGAGACCTTGGCCTGAACCAATGCCAGCTTCAGAGTGCCTTCGGGCATCTTGATGCCCAGATCCGCACCGTAATCCAGGGTGCCGGTGACCTTGGCCAGGGCGGTGGGACGGGGATATTTGGTGCCCCAGATCCGTCCGTCTTCGGGGATCTTGAACAAAAGGTCATCCATGCTCATTTTGCCGTTGAGCACTTTAGCGGCATCCATAACCGAATCCACAAGCTGTTTGTAACCGGTACAGCGGCAGGCGTTTCTGTATTTCTGGAACCAGTCCCGGATATCTTCCCGGGTGGGGTCCGGGTTGGCATCGAGCAGGGCCTTGGAGGAGACAATGAAACCCGGGGTGCAGAAACCGCACTGGGCACCGCCGTGGGCAATCCATGCCGCCTGGATGGGGTGAAGGTTGTCCGGCGTGCCGATGCCTTCAATGGTGGTGATTTTTGAATCGTCCGCGACCCGTTTCATTTTGGTAATGCAGGAACGCACCAGTTTGCCGTTCAGAATAACATTACAGGCACCACACTGGCCCTGGTCACAGCCCACTTTGACCCCGGTGAGGGAAAGACTGTTCCGCAGCACCGTTGAAAGCGTGTCATCATCATTTACAAAAACGGTTCTCTCAATACCGTTTACCAACAGTTTTTTGCCGATCATTTCTATCTCCTTGTCTATTTTTAATCAAAAAGGGGCTTTGGGCCGGAATCATGTGCCTTTTGTTCGGGGAGTAAACCAGAAACTCCGTGCTTATTAACCGGAGGGGAGGGAAAGCCCGTCTTTTGTCTTTTGCCCTTATTTGTATGTTTATGTCTATATTAGTCAAGATTTTAATAAATTAGTGATTGCTATTACTCGTAATAACTAAAAATAACCTTTAACACGACAAAGCGAGATGGCACCGGACCTTTAAAACACGTGCCGCCATGATATAAAAACCCACATAATTATAAATCCTTAGAACCGAATATCCGGGAACGGTTTTTCATATGAAGGCCCCGGGAATGGCTGAAACACAATCACCTACCTGCGCAACAACATTTGTTTACGATTTAGCAATATTTATTTACGAAAACATCATATTTACTTACGATGTAGTAGCAATTTTTTATATATTGCAGGGCAGTTAAACCCAACAAAAAGAATATAGCCTAAATATTTGAGATGAGACTTAACCTTCGCAGGCTTGCAAATGCAGTATAACATTCCGGTTTTAAATGTTTTAAACAGTTGATATTTATAATTGATTTAGATATCCTTATACTGTTTCAAATTTTCGATCTTTCAAATCAACGGCAAGGCAAATATAAACACAAAAGCGGATAATATTTTGATTAAAAACAAACCGGAAGAACAGAGTGCGATTGTTGGAATTGGTGCATCTGCAGGTGGACTTGAAGCCATAGAATCTTTTTTTAAAGCGATGCCTGTGGATAGCGGCATGGCTTTTGTTGTGATCCAGCATTTATCCCCGGATTATAAAAGCATGATGGTTGAATTACTCTCCAGAAAGACAAAGATTCCCGTTCATCGCGCAGAAGATGGGTTGAAGGTTCAGGCAAATAATATCTATCTGATACCCCCCAAAAAAAATATAACCATTTTCCATGGCCAACTCATTTTAACCAACCAGAAACACCGAGAAGAAATCCATATCAATTTACCGGTGGATATATTCCTCAAATCCCTGGCGGAAGATCAGGGTGAACACGCTGTCGCGGTTATCCTTTCGGGCACCGGCAGCGACGGTACCCGTGGTGTTCGTCTCATTAAAGAAAGAGGGGGCCTGGTTCTTGTACAGGATAACGCCAGTGCCAAATTTGACGGCATGCCCAAGGCCGCGGTTTCAACCGGGGTGGCCGATTTCATTTTACCGCCCGAAGAGATGCCGCCCCAACTGATGGCCTGGCTGCGCCACCCTTACACCGTCAGACAGGAAGGCAGACAAAATGAAATAAGGGAAGAGACAGGCCTTACAAGGCTTTTCAGTCTGCTCCGGTCAAGAACCCATGTGGATTTCACGCATTATAAGATGAACACCATATCCAGGAGAATTCAAAGACGAATTGCCGTAACCCAGTCGGAAAATCTGGATGATTATGTAAGATATGCAGAAAAAACAGCGGCAGAAGTTAAATCCCTGTACAAGGAACTGCTCATTGGTGTGACCAGTTTTTTCAGGGACCCTGATGTCATGGCAAAATTGGAACACCAATTTATTCCCCAGCTTTTTAAAAATTTGACGGATAACGAATTGCGGTTTTGGGTTGCCGGCAGCTCAACAGGGGAAGAAGCATATACCATTGCCATCCTCTCCTGCGAGGTCGGGGAGAAATTAGGGGTAAATGCCGATATAAAAATATTTGCTACGGACATTGACAAGGATGCGATCGCCAGATCGGGTATCGGATTATTTTCAGAGAGTATCGCTGCGGATCTGAGCCCCTCTGTTCTTACAAAATACTTTTACCGGCGCGGAGATCAATATCAGATTGCCCGGCGAATCCGGGAGATGATAGTTTTTGCACAGCACAATCTGGTTAAAGATCCGCCTTTTACGCGCATTGATTTTGTCAGTTGCCGAAACCTTTTGATCTATTTGCAGCCGGTACTCCAGCAACGCGCGTTAGAGATGTTTAATTTTTCATTAAAACCCGGGGGAATGCTCCTTCTCGGCACCAGCGAAACAACCGGAACAATGGAAAATTTTTTTGAACCCCTTGACCAAAAGGGTAAGATTTTTAAAACCCTGGGGAAAACAAATCCGGTGCCGGTAAAAATTGAACATTCACAAATCAATCAAAATTTTCAACCTCCCCTGCCAAACTGCAAAATCCGGTTGCCCGGCCGGACAAAAGACAGATCCGAAAACAGATTGGCCTTAAGATTGCTCGATGCCATATCCAACTGGTATGTCCCCCTTGGCGCTGTGGTCAACGAGCAGCTCGAAGTTGTCTACAACACAGGCGCTGCAAGGGGAATAT
>JAKSBO010000367.1 GCA_022361095.1 Desulfobacterales bacterium
CAACAAAGTTTGAAAGATCTGAGTAACTTACACAGACTTTCTTATAACGGCCATGGGCCGACCTGGTCTATCAGCACCCAGGCTCGCCCCACAACAAAACATGAAAGAAACTTAGTAACTTATTGGTTCTTTCATATAAAATAAAAAGCGTAAAACAGTGAAGATAATTGCAGAAACACAGCGTTTAAAGATAGTGGACATAACCATCAATGACATTGACTTATTGTATCAACTGACCGGGGATAAAGAGGTAATGAAGTACTTTCCCAAAATACTGAACTATGATGATACCGAACGAATGAACCGCAAAATCCTGGATCATTATAAGAAATACGGTTATTGCTATTGGAAACTCCTGTTAAAACCAAAAGAAGAATTTATAGGCATTACCGGGCTGCTTCATCAGGAAATTGACGGTAAAGTGGAGACAGAGATCGCCTTTCGAATTAAGCCCGAACATTGGAACAAAGGATATGCCACGGAGGCGGCCGGTGCATGCAAGGATTATGGGGAAACTGCTTTAGGGAAAAAGGGACTTATCTCCCTGATTCACCCCAAGAATCAAGCCTCTAAGCGAGTAGCGCAAAAACTCGGTGCCCAAAAAACTAAATCCGTACAATTCATGGGGCATGAACATGAGGTCTATATTTATTAGCCCATAATCGGGACAGGCGTCCCCGTCACTGATTTTTTCCACACCTTTGTCCTCATAAAGGCTTTCAATAATCCCTGTGCCGTGGTTAACTGAAATGCTATCTACTTCAAACTATTGGGGGTCTGCTTCACATCAAACCTGTAGAACGTAAATTTTTTCCGGAAAACGATGCGAATGAAAAGAATTTGTATTAACTGCGGCTCAAACTCTGGGGCGCGTCCCGAGTACATGGAAACGGCAATAAAGCTTGGCCGATTGATATCAAATAAGGGTATCGAACTTGTTTATGGCGGGGCCGAAGTAGGGCTGATGGGTGCTGTTGCATCCGCAGCAATGAAAAACGGCGGAAAGGTAATCGGTGTCATCCCGGAATCATTTGCAGACAAAGTAGCGGCCGACAATTTGTCTGAACTGCATATCGTACCGACAATGCATGAACGAAAGAAACTCATGTTTGAGTTATCTGATGGGTTTATTGCATTGCCAGGTGGAATGGGAACGATTGAAGAAGTTTTCGAAATATTGACTTGGGCCCAACTCGGACTCCATCAAAAACCATGTGGAATGATAAACATATGTGGTTATTTTGACAGATTGCTTGAATTTCTTGATTACTCGGTGGATCAATTGTTTATAAAACGTCGGCACCGTGAAATGGTTCTTGTAAGTGACGGGCCGGAAGGTTTATTGGCGCAGTTTGAAAAATATAAAGCACCAATTTTGGAAAAATGGATAAAGGGTGCCTCTAATAATTAGAATTTTGGTTTGAGTTCAAGGCGCGTCAATGGGCGCATATTAAACATATGTGCCCATTGACACAACGAAGAAGACGGATGAAAAGGCAAACCATATTGATATCAACGCCCAGCCAATTTCTTCCATGAGGGGAGTTGAAAAACGCTGTCATCTGCCTCCTGCTCCATCCGGAAAAAGAGAGGCCCCGGCAGGGTAAGTGTCAGAATCTCATCCCGGAAACGCCTGCGCATAACCTCCCGCCCATCAATGCCCAGCATACCCATCACGGCTTTAGGCGTCGCTGATTCCGCTTCAAAATAGGCAAAGGCGGAGAGACTGCAGCAATCTGTCCCCTGGGGTACCCGGACAGGATCGGTCCCTTGCATGACCGACCCTGCAAGCGTTACAAGTCCGGATAATTCAACCGGATTTACCGGAAAAATTACGGCGCGGATATTCTCATCAACAGCAGTGCGGCGCAAAGGTTTAAACACAACATACCTGTACACAATATCATAGCGCGGCAATTCATGAAGAATCCACGCCTTGGCCAGTTCCGGACTGCAATGCCTGCGCTCGCCATATTCGTACATGGCTCGCCAGTTTTTGGGTGCAGCCGCCATTTGAGCTTGATATGCAGCCTTGTTTTCTGCTGATTTCAGCCCCTTACTAAACAAGGCCGCATGCAGATCCAACGCGTTCTCCGATGCATCGAAATCGGTCCCAAAGCCCAATGCCGCCCGGCCGCCCGTGCAGATGATGCTTTCGCGGCTGCCTGCGGCAATTTTACCGTTTGTGCCGGCCAGGGCAAATAAATTGAGAACACAGCCGAATTTACCCTTTTTGAACTGAAATGCGCCGTCAGGAATGGTATCACTCCAAACCACGGCTACCGGCTCGAACTCAGGCCTGAGGTTTTTCACAATCGCGCTTTTCATGCTTTCCTCCTGTGAAAGATAATTAACGTTTAAAGGGTGCCTAGCCAAAAGGCAATTATTAGAGGTGGCCTAAAGCTTCAGACCATTTATAACAGCCCGCCGTTCCGGTTACGTTCCAAAAAGCGTGACACAACCGTCCCCAATAAAAAATTGTCAAACCCCGGGGGATAATATAAGTTTTTCCCAGGAGAAAGAGCCCATGACCCAGATTGAATTTAAATTTTTCGGTCCCCCGTGTTTTCGTGTAAACGGTACGGCGGTAAAGATCGGCCGGCGAAAAGCCATCGCATTGGCTGCTTACCTGGCAGTAACCGCCAAACCCCATACCAGGGAAAAACTGGCCACCATGTTATGGCCGGAAACCGACCCGGCAAGGTCCAGGGCATCCCTTCGCAAGGCGCTTTCCCTTTTAACAAAGGTGTTGGGCAAGTCCTGGCTGAACATTGACAGGGAGATCATCGGGTTTGTACCCCATGAAAGCCTGCAGGTGGATGTGAACCGGTTCCTGGAACTTGCAGCCGATCTTCCCCGGAACAAGGAGAGGGAAAAACCGGACACGCCAAAGCAAATCAAGTCCCTTGAAGCGGCCGCCCAAATCAGCAATGTCTCTTTTCTTTCGGGGTTTTTTCTCAAAGATGCCCCGGATTTCGAGACGTGGCAGACGGCACAATCCGAACGGCTGGGCCGGCGGGCTGCTGAAATTCTGAAATACCTTACCCGGTCTGAGATGCGCCGGGGCGCATATTCTCAAGCCCTTTCCCATGCCCGGCAACTGGTCACCCTAGACCCTTTGAATGAAGCGGCCCAACGGCGGCTGATCCGCCTTTATGCTGAAGCGGGGCAGCCCGGCATTGCCCTGCGCCAGTATGAAAAATGCAAAACCCTGCTGGAAAGGGAACTGGGCATCCTGCCCGAAGACGAGACAAGGTCCCTTGGAGAAGGAATCCGGGAGAACGGCAGGAACAGGGAGGCCCAATCTCACCCGGCCCGGGCCATGCTGCCGGCACAGGCCACACCCTTTGTGGGCAGAAAAGATGAAATCAAAACTCTGGCCGGACGTATGGCAGCACCTGAAGTGCGGCTTCTTACCCTCACGGGCCAAGGCGGCATCGGCAAAACCCGGATGGCCCTGAAACTGGCTGAAACGCTTATGGATGACTTTCCCCATGGGGTCTTTTTTATCGGGATGGCAGGTCTAAGGTCAACCGGCGGACTCGAAGATGAACTACTCAAAACCCTGGGGCTTGCCGGGGACAAAAAAACCGGACTGAAAGACCAGATATTCAATTTCCTGGGGCAAAGAAAAACGTTGCTGGTGATGGACAATTTCGAACACCTGCCCGAGGCCGGCCGCCTTGTCCGGGATCTGCTGGCCCAGGTCCCTTTTATTAAAATCCTGGTCACATCAAGAACCCGGCTCATGCTCGAAGGGGAACACCTTTTCCGGGTATCAGACCTTTCCCGCCCCAGCGCCCTTTTATCCGGCAGTGAAAAGGCCGTAGACCTAAACCGGGTGGAAGAGACCTGGGATGCGGTTGCTCTTTTCCTTTCCGCCGCCCAACGGATCAGGCCGGATCTGAAGCTGGACAGGAATAATTTTCAGGCAATATCACGGATCTGCAACCTGACCGGAGGCATGCCCCTTGCCTTGATACTGGCAGCCGGATGGGCGGATGTATTCCCCCTGGCCGACATTGCGGACAAAATCCGGGAAAACCTGGATTTTCTGAGGACCGACCTCCGGGATATGCCTGAACGCCACCAAAGCATATCGGCTGTATTTAAAACCTCCTGGTCCTGTCTGAACCCGGAAGAGAGAGACCTATTGATGAAGCTTGCCGCTTTTCAGCATAGTTTTACTGTCAAGGCGGTATCCCGGATTGCGGGGATCGCCCCGGAAGCCGCCGTGCTTAAAACAACGGGGCTGGTAAGAAAGTCTCTGCTTTGGGCAGACCCTGAAAACGGACGTTTTGAAATGCATCCGCTGCTAAGGCAGTATGCCGAAAAATACCTGTCGGCATCAGGCCTTAAGGATAAGGTGCTTGATGCCCATAAACACCACTACCTGAACCTGGCCCGGGAAAATGAGCATGGTTTAATCGGTGAAGGGATGTTGGGATGTTGGCCTGCCGCAAAAACATGGATGCGGAATTCGGCAATATCCGCCAGGCATGGCAACGCGCCGTGGGCCAAAAAGATCTATCTGCCCTGCTCCGTGCGGCAACGGGTGTATATGTCTATTTTGACATGCATACCCGGTACCATGAAAGCCGCGCCCTGTTTCAACCGGCCAAAGCCCTTGTCATGGAAATGGCCCGCACCCAAGCCTGCCCGGAGATGGCCCTGATTCTCCTTTGCCGGCTGGATATGACTGCCGGGGAGCGGCTCACTTCCCGGCAGTCGTCGGAGTTCAGGAATATGGCAGAACGATGTCTAAGGCTTGCCGTAAAGGGAAAAAACCGGTACGCCCGGGCAGTCTCCCTGTTGCTGATGGGAGCTGTGGCCCAAAAAGAGAAGGCATGGGGCAAAGCGATCCGCCTCTTTGGCTTAAGCCTTAAGGCGGATCCCGGCATTGAACACGCTTTCTGGGTGACGGTCCGAATGGGGTTGTGCAGGCAGGCCCAGGGACAAATGGACAAGGCAATGGAATATTTCAGTCAGGGCCATAAGGCCGGTAACAAAGCAGGCGACGAGATTAAAAAGGCATGGACCCTGTGCAATATCGGGATCTGCGAAGTGGGCAAAGGCGACCTTGACTCCAGCCGACATCACCTCCAGGCGGCAGCAGATGCCTTTGGCCGGATCAAGGCCCCCTTAGGCATGATGGCGGCCTACGAGGAACTTGGCCTGATCTGTCTGCTGAAAGGGGACCTGGCCGGGGCCGAAGCCATTACCGGCAGAGCCCTGGATATTTCTGAAGATCTGGGCCTTGCCCTGTCACGGATCAAAAATGCACTTGCCCTCAAAGGCATCATCTCCATCGCATCGGGCCACCATGGCCGTGCCAGATCCATTCTTATCCGGGCCCGGGAAAACGGTCCTCCTTTTTTCATGGAAAGTCTGGGAATGATTTTTCTTGCCTGCTTGCAAAATGATCCGGCATCGGCCAGATTTCACCTTGGGGCTGCCGCCGACACCCTGCCGTTGGTTCATAAACCCCATTTGAATCTATTACACGTGTTGGCCCGGGCCTGGATTCTGGTTCTGGACGGTCAGGCGCTTCGGGCAAAAAAAACCTTGGATTTAATCAGCCATCACCCATTGACACCGTTGGGGCTTTTTCGGGTCTGGGATCTGCCCGGGCAGCTTCTTAGCCAATTGAAATCCAGGATGAACCCGGCCGAAAATGACCACCCGCCACCCGACCGGAATCCCTATCATTGATCTGACAGCCCCAATTTCAAATTCGGTTCATATTTTGGGTTAAAATCGAAGCACGATCATGTGGAATATTAAATAGTGATCTGGTA
>JAKSBO010001144.1 GCA_022361095.1 Desulfobacterales bacterium
CGCTTTTCGGCAATATTCATTTTGGCCATGACCTTCACCCTGGAAATCAGGCTGGACTGGAACATCTTGGGCGGGGTCATCATGGGGTACAAAATGCCGTCAATACGGTACCGGACAACAAGTTCATCCTGAAACGGTTCGATGTGAATATCGCTGGCGCCCGCCTTGACCGACTGGGAAATCATCTGGTTGACCAGGCGGATAACAGGGGCATCGCTGGTGTCGTCCAAAAGATCCGCAGTCTGCTCAATGTCTTCGATGTGGAGGAACTCTTCATCCTCCATGTCATCCATCAGTTTTTGAACATTGTGCTCGTCCTGATCATAAACGATATTAATGGCATTTAATATCTCGGCTCTTGCAGCCAGGGCCAGGGTATACGCTTCAAACCCCGCATGCATGGCCACCTCATCCGCATAGCTTAGGTCCGAGGGATCATTCAATGCAATAACCGGCGGTTTGTTTTCAGGCTTAAGCGGAACAATCAGATTTTTTTTCAAAAACTTGCGGGAAATCTTTTCGGAAACGGAGATATCCGGATTTAAAAAAGCAATATCCTCCAGGAACGCAATGCCGTAAATCGCCCCTAACGCGTTCAGAGACTGGGATTCGGAGATAAGTTTCGTGTGACAGGCCATTTCGGCCATCCGGGCCGGATCCTTGGCACAGGCCTCCGTGATTTTCTCCCTTTGTTCATGGTCCAGGGAGATCACGGTTGTCAGTTGGTCAATAAACTGATGGATTAATTTTTCCATATCAATTCAAAAGCATGCTTTTTACAGGCGCATCTTCATCATACAATTTGATCTCCTGTTTATGAAGTTCGTCCATGGTATCCTTTTTCTCCCGGTAAATCTTTTTTGCCTCCAGGGTATTTTTCACCACCCTGGGCGTCAGGAAAATAAAAAGATTGGTTCTGTCACTGCCCGAAGCCTGGCTTTTAAAGGCATTGCCCAAAAAAGGAATATCACCGAGACACGGCACCTGATTCTCTTCCTTACTCAAACTCTCATCAATCAGCCCGCCAATTACCACGGTATTGCCGTCTTCCACAATAATGGTGGTCTCAAGCTCCCGCTTCAAGGTGGTAGGCCGATCCTCACCGCTCTCGGTGTTTGCGCTGTCCAGCTTGGTAACCTCCTGATAAAATTCCAGCCTTACCAGCCGGTCCTGGCTGATGGAAGGGGTGAGCTTCAGTGTAATGCCCACATCTTTGTATTCGTATGAATTGTAGCTGGTGGTAACAGAAGAGTCGTCGATCCCGCCCCGGGTCTGGTAGGGGACATTTTTACCAATGGTGATGGTGGCTTCTTCATTTTCCGTGGTCAAAAGCTGGGGCGTGGACAAAATTTTCACATCGGAATCTTCCTGGGATGCCTGGATAACGGCCTCAAGATTTCCACCGAAGACCCCCATGGAAAAACCGCTGGGCAGGTTACTGGTTGCCAGCGACCCCCAATCAGCGGCCACCGACTCAGAGGTGCTGAATTTGCCAAATGCCGTATTACTACCATGGATTGATCCCTTAGCCCGCCATTCCATACCCAGGGCAAGGGACCTATCCGCGTTCATCTCCATGAGCAGACACTCAATGTAGACCATGGATCTTGGCACATCCAGTTTTTTAATCACCTCTTCCAGTACCGGATAATCATCTTTATCCGCAATAATAATCAGGGAATTGGTGGCCTTATCCGCTGTGATTTTTATATCATCCGACAAAAGCGGGGCTTTTCTCTGGCCGCTCTTTTTTGAATCACTGCCGCTCTTTTCAGGAATTTCCTGGAGCACGGCAGCCAGATCTTCGGCAGTGGCATGTTCAAGATAATAGACCCGGATCTTTTCCTCCCCTTTGGGCACCTCTTTATCTAAAGCAGCCACAAGTGCCGTAATCTGAGCGCTTTCCTGCTCACTGGCCAAAAGAATAATGGAATTGGTTCGTTCATCAGCCACCATCTCCACGGAAAGCTCAGTGCTGTTTTTTTTCCTTCTTAACCTTTTTTTGGCTTGTGCGGAATAAATCTTAGTCAGATTGGTAACCATTTTTTCAGCA
>JAKSBO010000243.1 GCA_022361095.1 Desulfobacterales bacterium
AGCTGAAAAAATAGGTCGCCATAAGAGTACTATTAGTCGTGAAATTACTAGACACTCCATTAAACAACGTAATAGTGATTTAACAGAACGAATAGATTATTATGCTGATTCAGCACACATG
Organism: Desulfobacterales bacterium; assembly: GCA_022361095.1. Taxonomy (GTDB): domain Bacteria; phylum Desulfobacterota; class Desulfobacteria; order Desulfobacterales; family Desulfobacteraceae; genus Desulfobacter. The sequence goes on from JAKSBO010000243.1 coordinate 122, forward strand.
CAGTATGAATTCAAAAGACGCAATTCTGGTGCTAAGCTAAAAATAACCTCGTGTTCTCACGCTATAAACTATATTGAAGATAAAATCTTACATGATAAGTGGTCTCCTGATGCTGCCATTGGTAAGTATAAGCTAGAGCATCAAGCTATGCCGTGTGTAAGTACTAAGACATTTTATAATTATATTGATAATGGATTAGTTAACATTAAGTCTATTGATCTCCTCTTGAAAGTAAAGCTCAAACGTAAAAAAAGAAGAGTTAGAAAAAATAAAAGAATCCTTGGACAGAGCATTGAGAAGAGATCTTCTGCAATCAATGAACGTACCCAATACGGGCATTGGGAAATAGATCTTATACTTGGAAAAAGGCATACATCAAGCGTTTTGCTTACTTTGACAGAACGAAAAACACGAATGGAAATTATCACAAAATTGCCAGATAAGACAAGTACATCTGTAAAGAAAGCTCTTTTGGCTATCAAAGAAAACTACGGTCATGACTTTAAAAGGATATTCAAAAGCATTACTTGTGACAATGGTTCAGAATTTAGCTTTGATGAATATTTTAAAAAGGAATTAGGTAGTGAACTATTTTATGCTCACCCCTATTCATCTTTTGAAAGAGGTACAAATGAAAATCATAATGGTATCATTAGGCGATTCATTCCAAAAGGCAAATCATTAGATTACTTATCAAAAGGCGAGATTGATCGAATTGCTAATTGGATGAATGCCTTACCAAGAAAAATACTAGGCTATAAGACTCCACTAGAAACATTTGAACACTTAATGGCATCAGCTTAAGAAGCATCATGGACAGGTTTTTCGCTTTCAGCTTTACCGCAAAAAAAGAAACCACCTAAATAGATGGTCTCCTTGCGTATAAAGACAACCAAACGCTCGGATTGCACCTCTGCATAGCCCTATCCTCTCAGTTGCATCTACAAGTATAACCTAATTGAGTTATACCTATAACTATAACAAAATGTCAATTAATGTCGAATTACATTTTTGTTGCACTTAATTTTTCAATTCGCGGATTTTTTTATTGTATTATGAATGGGTATTATGTCATATGAACACTACAACATTATCATGCCTATAAGAAAGGATAGATAAGATTAGATGAATCATCTAAACAGATTTGTAGAACAAGGGATCATCCTTGCTCTACTCACATGTTAATCAGAATTAGAACTATAGTAAATAATGCTCTAAAATCTAAAACTTTAATAGTTACTCCAGATTATTTAAGTAATGTTTGAGTTGCTCTAAATAATGGAGATATACACCATCTTTTGTTGAAATAAGATATGATTTATCCATTTCTTTATACGGAATA
>JAKSBO010000575.1 GCA_022361095.1 Desulfobacterales bacterium
CACAATGTAAGCCAGAATTTGACTAAAGGACACTGATCCCATGACCTCTATTTTGTCAATCATCACAGGTTTTGTTTCCCGGCTTCTAAAATCTTCTGCGGCCAAGATTACGGGCAGTGTCATCGGCGGCATTATTCTTACACTTCTTTTTTTAATGCTGTGGCGGTCCTGTGCCTCCCTTGGTTCCCGGGCGCTTTATATGGTCATCGGCGGCATACTGGTTGCCGCCCTGATTTTGCTCATGATCTATCTTTTATGGAAAAACATTCAGCTTAGCCGCTCAAAAAAAATGGAAGCGGCCTTGGGGGAAACCGCCCAACAAAAGAAACAACGCCAGCAGCAGTTAAAAACGGCCATCGGTTCCATCAAAGATAAATGGCAGACCGCCATGGCCACCCTTAAAGCCAGAAAAATCAATATCTATGACAGCCCGTGGGTCCTGCTTATCGGCGAACCCCAATCGGGAAAAACCACCACCCTTAAACAATCCGGACTTGATTTTCCAATCGGCAAAGATGCCCTGTCCGGTGCCGGAGGAACGGTTAACTGCGACTGGTGGTTTACCAATGACGCGGTCATCATTGATACCGCAGGCCGGTTTACCCTGCCGGTGGATTCGGCACCGGACAAAGAAGAGTGGCATGCCTTTTTAAAGCTTCTGGCCAAACACCGGCCCCAATGCCCTATCAACAATGTTATTGTTACCATCCCGGTAACCTCCTTTTTAGAAGACGATGCCGTCAGACAAAAAGAAAAGGCCGGAAAGATCAGGGACAAGCTGCTTGAAATTACCGAAGTGCTGGGCGTTGAATTTCCCATATATATCATGGTCTCAAAATCCGATCTGATTGCCGGGTTTACCGAATTTTGCGCGTCATTGGCGTCCATTGAAAACACCCAGATTTTAGGCTGGAACCAGGATACCGCCCCCAAGCCCTTTAATCCGGAATCCTTTGATTACCGTTTTGAAACGTTAAAGCACCGATTTTATAAATGGTCCCTTCGACGGCTCCGGGATCTTCCCGTTGGAAGCGAGGCAGACCGAATTTTTTCATTTCACACCGGATTCAGCCATATCAAAAAACCGCTGGAATCTTATTTGAGCACTATTTTTAAAGCGGATAAATTTCATCCCACCCTTCTTTTCAGGGGCTGCTTTTTCAGCAGCGGGCTCCAGGAAGGCCAGGCCATTGTCAAGGCCCTGGAATCGGAAGATGGTTCAGGGGCGGCACCGTTTTCCGACTCTTTTTCCAAATCAAGGCCTTATTTTATTTACAACTTTTATAAAAAAGTCTTTCTTGAAAACGGACTGGTCACCCGGATGGGCAATGTCTCCCAAAAGGAAAGAAAACTCAAAACCTCCGCCATGATCATTGCCTGTCTTTTCAGTGTGGTCTCGGTCTGGTACCTGTGGACCGGATATTCCCTTCTGACAAAGGTCTTAAAACCCACCCACGCCCGGGTAAAGCAGGCCGGAGATCTGGCCGGAACCGATAACGCGCGCGCCAAGCGCTATTCTGCCAGCGATATCGTCACCCTTGCCAACGCCATCAAGAAAGATCGAAACCGGCTTGCCTCGGAAGGGGTCTCATACCGGTTTTTGCGGGGAAAAGACAACTCCATTATCAAGGACATGAAAAATATAGAGGACGCGGTGCTTCTTAAAGGGCTTTTTCAACCCATCATGGAGGATGGCGCCCAAAACATAACCATTCCGCCGGTCCGGTATGAAGAGAGAACCAGGCTTATGGAGAACCTGTCACTGGGGCTTGGGGTTTTGCTCAAATCGCCACGACAGCTCTATTCACTTGAGCCGGACACAGCAACGGTAAAGGGCCAATCCCGATGGATGGATGTTGAGATTGATACCGTTCTTAACCTGGCAGATGAATTTCCCAAAGGAGAGACCCTTGACCTTTCACACGCTGATCCGGAAAAGTCCAGATGGTTTATCAGGCAGGAAATCACAGGATTATACCGTTTCTGGAAAACCTTTCCGGAAAAAAACTGGGTCATGTTGAAAAAAGATCTCCTTGACGCCATGGGACAGTACAGGGCCATGCTCAGCTCCAAGGAGATTAAGATTGAAGAAGAAAGGGCCTTTAAGCATAATGCCGTCAAATTTGTATCTGCCGGGAACCGGCTTCTCAAACACAACAGCGGGACCCGTGCCCTGTTCCCGGCCAAACTGCACCAGGAATGTGAAAAAGATTACCAGCTCCTTGCCGGCCTGCTCGACCAGGGAAAGGCCCAAAAGGAAATCGAATTTTTTCAACCGGCTGTTGAGCGCCATTCAGGGGTCTGCCGGGAAACAAACAGGGCCATACTGTCCGACCTTGACCATCACCCGGATCTGCTCAATTCCCTGTTAACCAAAGATGGGGATATCCACCCGGAATTTGAGAGCATTCTTGGGATAGTGGCGCTGGTACTTCAATTCACGCCGCTTTTTGATGCGCCCCATCAAAAAATGATTGTGCAGAATCCGGAAAGAATCATCGGATTTCTGGAGGCCTGGGATACCGAATGGCATGCCCAAAAAACGGAACTGGAAGAGGTTCTGTCCGGGAAAATCCAATCCCTTATGGCACCGGGATGGAAAAAAGAGCAGCTTAAAACGGTTATCGGCAACTACCTTACCGATGAAATATGGGATGCAGACCTTAAAGCCGCGTTAACGGCGATCTCAACGGTCCTGGAGGGCAATATCCTGACGGAAACCGTCTTGACACGGGGCATGAACCTGCCCAATGCTGCCCGGATTAAATGGCTGGAAGAAAAATTTGCACTATTTTCAGATATCAATTCATGGATGGTCAAAAAATATCCCTCCCGGGCGGATATCACCCAGGGCACCCAACAAATCACCCGGTTCATGACCCGGATATACAAAGATTATCTGATTTTCTGGAACAATACGCTGGATGGCTATGATCCGTCCTTATCCATTGTTTCAGCAAGGACCTGGGAACAGTACCGCAAACAGGTTCTCAACAAAAGGGGGTTGTTTTTAGATCCCGGCTCCTGGCCTTTTAACCTGTTTTTGGAAAATGTTACATCAACAGGACTCGATAATCTGAAAAAAATTTTGGGAGAAGACCGTGATGAATCCGTCATCGGGCTTGAAAAAAACGTGACCCGCACGGCCTTTGTTTACAGTATGGCTTCAGGGAATCTCGGGGCATTGGGGAGTGCACAGGACCGTTTTTACCAATGCGTTGACGCATTATCGGAAATGCCCTCCCAGGCGATGAGCTCCCTGGATGACGACGACGACATGATGTATAACTTTAAATCATTCTCATCCTTTCGTAACCGGGTGGACAGCGGCCTGGGCGGCGGAGAGATTCTTGCGTCCCGTTTGGAAAAAATCCAAACCCACGGCCTTGCGATCCTTAAAAAAGGATATGCTGCCGGATTCAACCAGGCCAAAAAACAATTGATCGGAAAGTGGTATGACCGGTTTAAGGGCAATTATCCCTTCTCCCGGGTCAATGACATCAAGTCCTGGTCCGGCCGAAACGAAAATACGGTTTCCGTTCACCACACCACCGTATCCAGCGCAGATTTTTATGATTTTTGTTTTGATCAGTCCCTGGGCCTGGATGCCCTGGACAAAAAATACGGATTACGGCAGGCCATAGAAAAGGACACCACAGGCAAACGATACCGGTTTTCCCGCCCCGGCATCCAGTGGATGGATTTTGTATACGGCCGGAACCAATCCACCCGGGTCCACGATATTAAAATTACGATCTCCGATGAAGACTCCCAAATTTCCAAAAATTATACCGTGCTTCAAATCAGGGGGCTGCACAAAGACGGGGGAGGAAAAACCTTAAAATTAAGATTCAGCGGCTCCCGGTACAAAACCGCAAAAGGGGTATGGCATATTGACCAGGATATTCCGGTCCAGTTTTTAGTTGAAAATGAAGAGACCCGGGAATCTGCCCAGGTGATTTTGCTGGAAAGCGACTTTTCATTCCCGGCCTACCTGGTCCGAAACGGAAAAAAGACCCGGATTTCCAACAGCCGGGAGTGGGAACTTCCCTTGGCCTTTTTTTCTAAAAATTCGGACACGGCACCCCAAAAGGTTAATCTGATTATTGAATGGGATGAGCCGTTACCGGCCTTCATTCCTTTGGGCAAATAAGAGCGGGAACCCCATGTTCGGACTATTTAAAAACCAATATATGGTGGAAGTTTACGGCAAATTGCCATTTTATAAGGATTATATTAATATTATAGCCTCAACTGAAACCAGCCTGTGGCAGGCGTGGCTGCTTAACGTCTTTGGAGAAAAAAACACCCTGATCCCCCAGGGGATCTGGCATTTTTTGTTTTTTCCGGCCAAGGATGCCCATCTGGTAACCGGCTTGATTATGCAGGGATCCGACGGACTTCGGAATTTTCCTTTCAGCCTCTTTGTTTCCCTGGGCAGGCCGGCCATAAACAATCAGTTAAAATGGGCTGAACTTTTTGCAATTAGAGACCACCTGGTTGAAATATATAAAACCGTTTACACAGCTTCGGATATTGACGGCTTCTACCGTACGCTGTCCGGGGCAAGCGTGGAAACCAACAGGAAAAATATTAAATCAGCGTATCTGAAATCGGTAAAGCTTCCGGATTTAAAGCCTGTTATTCGGGGGCAGGACAGAGAATTTCCCGTTTTTTCAATCCTTGAAAAATCCGGATTTTCCTGCCTGTCCAAAGGGTGTCTATCCGGCAAAGAGATTATTTCAAACTGGGAAAAACAACCCACTACGCAAATATGCAACTAGACATGGTATCAAATGAGCATATTAAATTTTGATAAATTACTTGCCCCGATCACCGAAGAAAATCCTTGCGGGGAAGACCTTTCAGACTTGACCGAATATTATATACTTGAAGAATATGCCAAGGGAAAGGAAGAGACCCAGTTTGGCGAAGCCGAACCCCCTGACTGGCAGCAGACCGAGGCCCTTGCCAAAAAATTATTGCTCCAGGGTAAGGAAATGTGGGTCGTTTTCCACCTGGTGTGCGCCATGACGGCCAACCATGGCACACTTGGGCTCAACCAAGGATTCCGGTTTCTTCTGGAGGCGATGTCTGCGTTCTGGGAAAATATTTTTCCGGAACCGGATTTTGACGATGCCAATCCCTTTGAACAACGAATGGAAGTGCTGCAAAGCCTTTCAAGCACGACATCTGCGTTGTTAAACAATATCAGAAGCATGCCCATCTGCAAGTCCAGGCAGTTAGGCGCCTTCTCCTACAGGGATGTGTTGATATCACAGGGAGAAATCAAAGCAACAGAAGACGCGCCCCCGGCCGAAAAAAATTTGATTGAAGCCGCCATCAGGGATACGGATCCTGAATTTACGGCCCAAATCATATTCTCTTTAAAAGAGACCTTGCAGCATATCAGGGATATCGAAACCTTTTTAACGGAAACGGCAGGCCAAAAGCGCAACGGCTCCAATATACAAAACATTGAAAATACCGTTAAATCCATCCTGGATTTTGTAGAGCCATATACGGTTGCCGAAATTGAGGAAGACAGTGATACTGACAAAGGAGATGCGCCCAACGGCACTGACGTTTTAGACGATACCGGTGTACAAGGAACGCTTAACAGCCGGGATGATGTCTATGCGCTGTTAGGCGAGATGATCCAATGGTATGAACAAAATGAACCGGCCAGTCCGGTTGCCATGCTGCTAAACCGGTCAAAATCCCTGGTGGGAAAAAATTTTTTTCAGATCATCTCCCATGTTTTAGGACCGGTTCCCCAGATCAAAACGCTGTTCGGCCCCCCCGAAGAATACCCGGATATAGAAAGCATCCCGGCCGGACAACCGTCAGGTTTTCATATTCAGTCCCGCAAAGATATTTTGGACTGGCTGGACAAAACAACAACGTGGTATGGGACCTTTGAGCCTTCAAGCCCGGTCCCTTTTTTTCTTCACAGGGCCAGACAGCTTGTAGGAAAAAATTTTCAAGAGATTCTTGGTAAAATAGCCGATGACGCCTTATTAAAAAACGTGGAAGAACTGCTAAACAATAAAAGCATTAAATAACGGCCATGGGCCGG
>JAKSBO010000006.1 GCA_022361095.1 Desulfobacterales bacterium
AATCAACGGCCTTCGATGAATTCGCACTGGAGCAAATATAGTCAACTTGTTCCACATCCATACCTGAAGAGGTTAGACAAGACTGGATTGTATTTTGCAGCCCCTTGCCTATGTCGTTCGAGACACACAGGGCTGAAGGTGAGTACCGGGTATTTATCCCATCAAGTTTGGCATAAATTCGTGCGCCTCTGTTAACGGCTGAGGTTATGGATTCCACGATAAATACGCAGGAGGCCTCTCCAGGCACGAAATCATCGCTGTCTTGATTAAATAGATTTATTTTTTTTCCACTTTGGGTGTTGCTCAAAAGCCCTAAATAATGCAACCCTTTATACAATGGGTAACTCAATGCTTCGATACTAGCGCAAACAACTATATCCACAATGCCAGCCTGAATTGCGTTAAAAGCATATTCGATTGCACTCAATGCGCTTGTTCTGGAACTGCTGACGGTGGTGTTGAAACCTTGAATATTGTTCTGTATGGATACCTGGGATGAGGGTTCGCTTAATACGGTGGATGTGAAATAAAAAGGTTCGGCAAAAGCCATGCCTTCTATGCTGACCTCTTTATCAAATTCATACATTGAGAATAAGTGGGAAAAACAAGTGCCTGTTACCATGCCTACCCTATGGCAATTGTCATCAGTGATACTAAGTTCGGCATTCTGGATTGCCAGTTCTGAGGCACCGATCAACATCCGGGCGCTTCTAGTCAGCTTGGCGGTTTTAGCATCCTTGAGAGATGACGCCAGAGCTTCATTTGACACTTCGCCAGCCAAACTATCTGGAAAGGACTCTGCATTCAAGTTTTTGATTGGGGCAATACTGATTTTTCCATTGACAGATGCTTCCCAAAAATTATTGAATCCAATTCCATTGGGCGCAATAATCCCCAGACCAGTTACGACGATACTATTCATTTTTTACCGCCTTATTAAAATGTAGCAATACTAACTTAGCAATGCCATTTGGGTTGAAATAAGCCTGAATAGAAAGTATCATAAATAGATTTTTAGTACTTCCTTAACCCCTTACAGACGAACACGATCTCGTTAAATATACGAAATTATCCGGCCTTGAAAACAGTGATAATCGAATAGAAACATACACCTATAATGTAAGGTATTTTAGGCTTTAAATTTCTTTTTTATAAAACTATTATATTATACGATTTATGCAAATAATGTGCCTCACAATACAAACTCTGTTTTTTCAATACATTATCCATTTCATTGCCTAAATACAGGCGCTATAATTACGAAATTTTCATCAATAGTTACGAAATATTCATCAGTAGTTACCAATTTTGCATACTGTTTTTAAATAAGGCTCATTTCGCATTTTGGGATATTACTTGATAATCACCTCAATCCTAAAAAACATCTGGCCTGCATTAAAAGCAATTAACTGTCCGCGAAAATCCATTCCGGAACCATGGCGCCCGGATCAACTATTGTGTGCTTCGGGGCATAAATCGGTTGGATGCGGGTAGAAACAGACCATGTGATTCCCTATATTGCCTCCTTAGTTTTGCCAACCAAATTTTTTTAGGAGACAGAATGAAATTAAGCAATGAGATTTGCATGGCACAAGGCGGGTACGCATGCTGAAAAAAACCACCTCTTTAACCCTGGCCCTTTCCGGGCTGGTCATGCTGGTCACCAGCATAGTGCTCTATTTTAGCCCGGCCGGCCAGGTCGGCCATTTCTGCCCCTGGTCGTTCTGGCATCTGTCCCGGCATCACTGGGGCGCACTGCATCTGAATTCAGGACTTCTGTTCTGCCTGGCCATGATTGTCCATGTATGGCTTAACTTCAGACTGCTTGCGGCCTATGTGAAAAGACAAAAAAAAGGGAGGCCGGCCATTGCCGTATCTTTGATCCTGACCCTTTATGTCTGTGTCGGCGGGTATTTCGAGCTTTCGCCCATGGGAGAGTTTCTGGATTTTGCCAGGTCATTCAAAATGGCATCCATCCAAAAGTACGGCTCCCCGCCGTACGGAACAGCCGCCCGGTATCCGGCGCTTCATATTGCCCGGTACATGGGCTGGGATCCACAGAAGTCCCGGGAACAATTGAGCCAAAACAGCATTATCCTTGCCGCCCCGGACCAGTCCCTGTGGGACCTGGCCCAAAAGAATCATACCAGTATCGGCCGCTTGCTGGACATCATGTGCACCCATGGCGACAAAGGAGACCTCAAATGACCGCCGTAAGAAACGTATTTAACAGCGACCATGTTGCCGACTATGACAAAAACGCTGAAAAAGCAAACTGGCTGGATCCTGCAATCACTTTCGGCATGGCCTACCAATTTGTCCAACCCGGTGACCGTTTACTGGATATCGGGATTGGCACGGGATTGTCTTCCCAATTGTTTTATAAAGCAGGCCTTGAGATTCACGGGATTGATTTTTCCCCAAAAATGCTTGCCGGCTGCCGGTCAAAACAGATAGCCAAAGACCTGAAAGAGCATGATCTTTCCATCCCCCCCTACCCGTATGGAACGGATTCCATGGATCATGCCGTCTGCACAGGGGTGACGCATCTCTTTAAAGACCTGACACCGATTTTTCAGGAGCTTGGAAGAATCCTGAAACCCGGGGGCGTATTTGCCTTTGTGGTACCGGATTGCCAAACAGGCGAAGTCCGGGAGATCCAGGTGAATTCCCGGCATTCCCCCGGGGATAAAGTCACCATTTTCTCCTATTCCAGGCAGGATATACACACACTGCTTGATTCACACGGCTTTGTCCCGGTTTGCGATTTAATGTTTGAAGCCTCGGCCATCGGCCGTCGCACTGCGCAATATAAAGCCTATGTGGTTAAAAAACAGAACCGGCACCCTAATTCACGAACTTGCCTTTAAGTGTTTTGCTTTACCATGAAGGACGCGAAGACCACAAAGATCTGACTATCGTATACTTCATGTCCTTCGTGATCTTCATGGTTTTAATCCAACTAACGGCCATGGGCCGGCCAGGTCTATCAACACCCAGGCTCGCCCCGCAACAAAACATGAAAGAAACCTAGTAACTTATTGGTCCTTTCACATAAAAAACTCATTTTGTATGGGAGAGAATTTATGAAGAAAATCTGTACTAGAATTACGTCCTGGACAGGCAAATGGATGTGGCTGACAATTATTCCCGCGATTTTGATTTATTCCGGCCAGGACATCAAGGCCCAGGAATCGCTTAAACCATCCTTATCAGCAGGGGAAGAGAAGAGAAATGAAACGCAGTACCAGGCAGAAGCGGTAATTGTCACCGCCCAGAAACGCGAAGAAAATATACAGGATATACCGGACAGTATAACGGTACTGGATGAACTGAAGATTTCCGATGCCGGTATCACCGATATGGCAAGCCTTTCCACATATGTTCCCAATTTTGAATTTTATAATTTCGGCAGCCGGTGGCATTGCCAGACCTATATCCGCGGTATCAAAACCCTGAACAACACAGAACCGTCAACCGGCCTGTATGTTGACGGCGTTAACTATTCCAAATCCTACCTGTTTGACTTTCCCCTGTTTGATGTGGAACGGGTCGAGGTGCTGCGGGGCCCCCAGGGCACCCTATACGGCCGCAACACCATGGCAGGCGTGATCAATATACACACAAGGACCCCGGATAATGAAACCCGGGCCCGGATTTCAAGTACCTATGCAAGCTACAATGAAAAGCAGGTTCAAGGCCATGTCCAGACACCCATTATCAAGGACAAACTTTTTTTCGGAATCTCGGGCCTGATCTCTTCCAGTGACGGATACATGGAAAACGATATATCCGGTGTCGGCGAAGACGGCCGGCATAAAGACGGGCAGGCCGGGAGAATTAAGCTTCGGTATCTGCCTGCCCCGAAATGGGATATTACCTTGGGCCTGGATGCCCAGCACCATGACGACGGCGCCTTCCCTTTCCGCAGGACCCAGCGCAATTCATTTGTAAAAGCAGGGATACTGGACGCAGACAGCCCATATCACTATTCCCACGATTTTGACGGTACGTCCGAAAGTGATTTCTGGGGGGCAACCCTGAATACCACAGTTGATACTAAAATAGGCAAGATCACATCCATTACAGGGTACCGGGACTTTAACAATGAGGATTTCATTGATTCGGATTTCAGCCCGCTGGATGCGGCGCGCATGAAATATGACCTGAAGGAGCGAACCTTTTCCCAGGAACTTCGCATTGCATCGCCGGAAAATAAAACCGGCCCCACATGGCTTGCCGGCATCTACTATTTTCACATCGACTCGGACAAGGAGCGGACCAACTACTACCGGTCCGCCATAGCAAACAGTCCCAGCAATCCCTTTGCCCCGGGAACCGGTGCCAGGAAGACCCAAAGCAAGGGAACCAACTTCGGGGAAGCCCTGTTCGGCCAGATCACCTGGCCTCTGTTCAATACCCTGGAAATCACCACAGGGCTCAGGTATGAAATAGAGGACGCACAAATGGATGCCACGGTTTATCACACCCCCAGCGGCGGCGCCGCAACCGCCACACAACAGCCTTATCAGGAGAGCCGGTTCACGGCATTGCTGCCTAAACTGAGTGTGGGGTGGCATTTCATGGATGACAAAATGCTTTACACCACTGTTTCAAGGGCCCATCGCAGCGGCGGATTCAACGACCCCAATGTGGGCGGTGACCCTTATGATGAAGAGTACAGTTGGGTGTATGAAGCCGGTATTAAGTCCGGATTTTTCCAAAACCGGCTTACGGTCAATATCTGCGGATTCTATACGGATATCGAAGATGAACAGATCACCCGCTTCGATGAATACAACCAGTCGTATCTGGAGAATGCAGGCGAATCACACAGGCTGGGCATGGAGCTTGAGGCAGGCTGGTCTATTTCAAAGGCCCTGGAAATCTTTGCATCGTTCACATGGATTGAGGCCGAGTATGATAAGTATACAGACCCTGCCACAGGCCAGGACTTTGAAGGCAATACCACATTCGGTGTGCCGGATTATACCTATACCTTAGGATTTCAGTACAGACGCCCGCTGTGGGGGGAATGGAACGGCTTCTGCCGTGCGGAACTGGCCGGAACCGGCCCCAGGTTTTTTGATGATGCCAATACCGTTAAAGACCCCGGGTATGAACTGGTCAATGTCAAGCTAGGCCTGGAAAGCACCCACTGGGACGGCTATGTATGGGCAAAAAATCTTTTTGACCGGCATTACTGCATTTCTGAAAATGTTGACCGGGGTATTACCGAGGACGGTGCGCCCGTGACCATCGGTGTCACCCTTTCATACCGGTTTTAAGCCGGAAACGGATATTTCAATCTTCGTTGGGGCCGGGCCTGGGTGTTGATAGGCCAGGCCGGCCCTTGGAGTTGTTTAATTAATTGGCGGTGAATTTGTTCTAACCGCCAATTAATTAAACAACTCCAAGGGCCGGCCTGGC
>JAKSBO010000204.1 GCA_022361095.1 Desulfobacterales bacterium
CAAATCCTGAAAATCAACCCAGGATACAGATTTTCCATGAAGCTGTATCACATTATTCGGAAATCTACGGATTTTCACAGTATCATTGTCAGACTGTAAAAACATTCCATCTGTTATTATTTTTTTCAATTCAGATATCGTTTTCATAAACCACTCCTTTGGAATGATTTTGGAAAGTTTTGGAATGAATTTAGGAAATGTAATAGATTGAAATTATAGATAAAAATGGCGGAAGCACATGGGAATCGAACCCACCCGCGAGGGTATTAGCCCCGCACATCGGATTTGAAGTCCGAGGGCCCCACCAGTGAGCCGCGTGCTTCCGTAATCTGTATAAAATATACTTTTAGGGTGTTGCTTGTCAATTTGTTTTAGAAGTCCCAATAAATAGGCGTATTGCAGAGATTGGCTTTTCGTTCCGGCATTGATTACTTTCTTGGTTTCCTTAAAATACCGGCTCTTTGATCATGGAATGAATTTGGTCCCAGGACCTGCACCGAACCAGGTTGTCGTGTGTACCGCACTCTCTGTTCCAGGGCCGATGGATCAGTGCTGTGGGCACGCCCATGTCCTGGGCCAGGAACAGGGCCATCTCCGGGGAATCTTCCACGGCAAGATCGTAATTCATCATGGATAGTTCCTCCTTTGAAATGGCCAGGGACATGTCATTTCCGGGGCGGTTGTACTTATCCACCATGATGAATCCCCTGAACGGTACATCTTTTCTTTCAAGCCAGGCCAGGGTTGCGTCCTGGGCTGAGGTTGGCCGCCCGGTCACAATGTCAATGGTGTGCCCCATATCAGCCCAGGCTTTCAGGGTTTCAACCGCCCCTTCCACCGGTTCAAATCCCAAAAGAAAATCAGACTGATGAACCAGGTCGAAAAAATATTGAAACTCATTATCCGTCAACTGGAAACAATGTTTTAAATCAAAACCGGTCAGGTCTTCAAAGGAGACGGTCTTACCAAATTCCTGGGCCACAACATCCGGATAAGTTTCTGTGGTTCTGGATACGACATCATCCACATCTACATATATCGTTTTGGCTTGAAAACCGGTCACTTGTCTACCCTCTCCCGTTACACATTTAATACAATGTTGTTTCCCATTGATGGCTTTTAGCAGAATATCAGGCGTTTTGCAAAACCAATTGTTTAAATACGGATAAAGAAAAATTCAAGCTTGCTGAAATTCCAAGAACCTGGTTGAATACGCCCATGAAAATTTCAAATGTAAAAATATCTGATTTAAATATTCCCTTGTTTGACGCTTCTCCCGGCCAGTTTTGGTGCATCCTGGGTCAAAACAGGTCCGGCATTGACACGTTTTTCAGCCTGTTATCCTCCGGCCACCCAACAATTCCGGAAGCGGAGATCTGCCTGCCCAAAGATATGGGAATTCTCTCCTTTGCCGGGCAGCAGGAGGTATTTGAACAGGAACTTAAAAACGATGATTCCGATTACATGGACCGTCTGGATCCGGGCACCTTGGCCCGGGCCTTTATCCATGATCCGGAGAAATACACGGATATGATCCGCGCCTTTGGCATGGATCACGTTCTTGATCAGGGTTACCGGCAGCTCTCCACGGGCCAGACAAGAAAATTGCTGCTGCTGTCCAGGATCTCTTCTGGCAGCCGATGGCTGCTGATCCAATCCCCCTTTGACGGCTTGGATAAGGCAGGGTGCGGGCAGCTCGATCTTGCTCTGGATCATTGCAGAGGTTGCGGAATGGGAATTCTGGCCTTTGTTTATGATCCCGGAGACATCCCGGCAAGCGCCACCCACATTGCGGTGATTGAACATGGGCACATCTCCCTTAAAGGCCCGCGGCAGGATATTTTACCCGGATTGGTTGAATGGCAGGGACAGGCAAATTTTTCAGCAGATCTGGCTGATTTAAAGCCCGAAGACGTTGCTGTTTCCCAAGATGGCAAATCCAAAGAGACGACGCATTCCCGGGAATTGGTCAGGCTTGAAGACGGCCATGCGGGATATTCAGGTGAACCGGTTTTTTCCCATCTTAACCTGTGCATCCATACGGGCGGCCATACCTTGGTATCCGGCCCCAATGGCTGCGGCAAATCAACCCTCCTGCAGGTCATCACAGGAGACCATCCCGCCTGTTACCGGAACCGGTTGTGGATATTCGGCACCCGCCGGGGCACCGGAGAGTCCATCTGGGAGTTGAAAAAAGGGATGGGGATTGTCAGCACGGATTTTCACCGTAACTATCGGGTGGCCGGCAGTGTCCTGGATTGCGTGATGTCCGGTATTTATGACACCATTGGACTATACCAGCGCCCGGTCCCCGGAGATACAAAAAAAGCCATGGCCTGGCTGGAGCGAATCAGCCTGGCTGATAAAGCCCAGGCCCCTTTCCGAAGTCTTTCCTATGCAGACCAGCGCCTGGCCCTCATTGCCCGGGCTTTGATAAAACTGCCTGATCTTCTGGTTCTGGATGAACCCACCCACGGGCTGGACCGGGCCAACCGCAATGCGGTTCTTGACTTTTTAGGCCAGGTGGCAGCGGAACAATTAAGCACCATTTTATACGTCAGCCACAGGGAGGATGAGTTCAGGGCGTTTTTTGTCTCCCACATTCGCATGGGTAATTAGTGTTTGAACCCAAGTCAGGTGTAATCCTCAGGGGCCAAGAATGCGTGCCAGCCACATGGTCAACGGCGGATAAAAAGATATCAGGATAAGATCCACAATGAGCACCAGTAAAAACGGCACGACACGACGGCTCACCGCCCCGATGCTCTGGCCGGAAATACTTGCCGAGACAATCAGGCAGATGCCCATGGGCGGGGTGAGCATGCCGATGGCAAGATTGGCTACCACAATCACACCCAGTTGAACCGGATCTATACCCAGGTTGGGCACCATGGCCGTGATCATGGGGACCAGCAGGATCAAGGAGGCTGTTGTTTCCACGAAAACGCCGGTAACCAGAAGCACAAGGTTTATCAAGAGCAGCAGGTATACCGGATTTTCCGTCATGCTCAAAAGTCCGCCTGCCAGGGCCTCCGGGATTTGTTCAATGGCAGCAATCCATGAAAACACATAGGCCGTGGAAATAATAAACATGACAATGGCGGAGGTGATGCCGGCCTGGCCGAATATCGGGAAGAGATCTTTGAACCGGATCTGCCGGTATACGGCCATGGAGACGATCAGGGCATAGACAACGGCCACGGCTGCAGACTCTGTTGCCGTAAATACGCCTGAAAGAATGCCGCCTAGAATGATAACCGGCGCACCCAGGGCAAGCAGGGCATCTTTGGCTGTAATTGCCAGGCGTTGCCGGGAAAATTTGTTTTCCGGGGCAAATCCGTTTTTCCAGGAGATAAATGTGGCAACGGATATCAGGGAAATTGCGATGAGCAGGCCGGGCAGGATGCCTGCGGCAAAAAGTCTGGAAATGGAGGCACCCGTGAGAAATCCGAAAATAATCATGGGGATGGAAGGCGGAATCACCACGCCAAGTGATCCGCCTGCGGCCTGGACTGCTGCTGAAAAATCCGAAGGATACCCCGAGCGTTTCATGGCCGGAATCAGGATGGCACCCACGGCAGCCGCGTCGGCGGCGGCCGAGCCTGAAATCCCGGCAAAAAACATGGCTGAAACAATGGAGACCGCAGCCAGTCCGCCGGGCAGCCAGCCGGTCAGCGCATTGGCAAAGTCAATGAGCCGCTGGGACATCCCGCCCTTTTCCATGATGGTTCCGGCATACATGAACAGCGGCACAGCCATGAGGTGAAAGGAATCGGTGCCTGCCACCATGCGCTGGATCACCACCATCAGGGAAAAATCACCCTGGACGGCAATGGCAACCAGGGAGGCCGTACCAATGGCAACGGCAATGGGGGTGTTGATCACAAACAGAAAAAACAGGGACAGAATTAAAATTTCAGTGATCATGGGATTGTCCCGGGCCTGTTACACGTTTTGCAAACGCCTGCCAGGGCATGGATCAGAAAGATAATGCCACATACGGGCACCACGGCCATAACAATCCATTTGGGAAGATTCAGGGCCGGTGTGATCTGGAGTTTGACAAACCAGGCAAATTTTGACCCCCAGACCACCATCACGGTGAAAAGCACGATGCCGGCCAGGTAGGAGATCAGTTCCAGGATCCGTTTAAGGTTTTCCGGCAGGCGTTTGAAAACAGAGTCTACCCCCGGATGAAGCCCATGATAATAGGCCACGGTTGATCCGAAGAATGTCAGCCAGACCAGGATGATCCGGGCCAGTTCCTCGGACCAGAATAGCGAGTGATTCAATACATATCTGGAAAACACCTGGGAGACGACAATCATGGTCATGATAATGCCCATGATGCTGACCAGGATCTGGATATAATCGTTCAGGCGCCGGCTTAAATAAATCAAAGCTTTCATTATGAAATCAAGTAGTTATATTTCGATGGTATACGTACCTGTGTTTGGGCAACTTTTTGTTCAAACACTATTTGACGGCATTGAGCATCTTGTTTAACAACGCCTGCACCCGGCTGTCGGCGTACAGATCCATATCTTTTAAACCCGCAACTTTGCGTCGGAACGCATCAATATCAGGATGTTCATTGATCTGCATACCCTTTTTCCTGAGCAGGGCCAGGCGGACCGAATTTTTGTTACGGTTATCCGCACGCTGGAACCTGGCTGCTTCGATCATGGATGAGGTGATCAAATCCTTGTCATCGGCGGAAAGACTGTTAAACCAGGCAAGGTTGGCCACATCAATATGGGGGGAGTATACATGGCGGGTCAGGGTCATATATTTCTGAATTTCATAAAATTTATAGACCTCCATGACCCACAATGGATTTTCCTGTCCGTCAATGACGCCCTGTTCCAGTTCCGTATATATGGGCCAGGGCATGGGGGTCGGGTTGGCGCCGAGGGCCTGCCAGACCGCCTTGTGCAGGGCGGAAGACATCACCCGGATTTTCAGCCCCTTGATATCTTCGGGGGTGTGGGCGGCTCTTTTGCTGTTGGTCAGATTCCTGAAGCCGTTTTCGGAAAAGCAAATCCCCTTAAAGCCCGACGTCTCAAGGCTTTTTAAAATTTGCCGGCCCAGAGGGCCGTCCAGAATTTCATCTGCCTGGGCATGATCTTTAAATATAAAAGGATAGTTGATCACCCTGACAATGGGATCAAAGGTATCAAAAGGCCCGCCGGTTATAACGCCCATCTGGATGGTGCCCATCTGAATCTGCTGGAGGATTTCGGTTTCATTGCCCACGGATGCCGAGTGATACATTTTGACCTGCCAGGCATCACCTGCCTTCTCTTCAATCAGCGCTTTAAATTTTTCAGCAGCAATATACTGGGCTGATTCGGGTTTGGTAACCAACGCAAGTTTTATGGTTCTAGGGCCTGCCATTCCCAAAGACGTCCAGGTCAGCAGGATCACGATTGCCAGCGTTACAATTCCCGTGTTTTTCATGCCTTCTCCTTGAAATTACTAGGTTTTTGTCCAGACACTATTGAGTTCCCGAACAAAATAAACCATTTTTTTACAGAAACTATTTAAAACATACGGTGAAGTCAAGGATTCAGAAATGCCCAAGGCGCCCATGACGAGACCTTTTCTTGTTTTTTGCTGAAAACCTGTGATAATAATTCGGCCAGATCTTTTTCAAAGTTCTTGTTCAGTAACATAAAAAAAAGGATAAAAAAATGAACAAAAAAGTGCTCACGACCTGCGTTGCCGCCTGCAGTATCATTGCAGGGCTATCATTGATCCCCGTATCCGGCATAATGGCCCAGAATACCGGCCGCCCTGAAATGACCCTGAACGGCGGCAGCAAAGGCCCTGTCCTATTTAAACATCAGCTTCACCAAAATGTTGTCAAGGATTGCGCCGTTTGTCACAAGGATTTTGAAAAAAAGCCGGGCGCTTTGGATGCGGCCAAAAAGGACGGTATCCTCAGAGCCAAGCAGGTGATGAATAAGACCTGTATCGCATGTCACCGGGCAAAAAGAGGCGCCGGAGAAAAATCCGGGCCTACCAGTTGCAATGCCTGTCACTCCTGATAGCGTATGCTGTCTATACTACCTGGATTTTAAAGGAGAGTTACAAATGAAATACACAAAAATTTCTATTAGTCTGCTGACAGGCCTTTTCGCTCTATTTTGCACAGTTCCGGCGTTTGCGGATTCATGCACCAGTGCGATTAATGTGTTTAAGCGGGCCGAGGCGGTCCGGCCTTTTTTTGAAAACTGCTATGGATATGCGGTGTTTCCCACGGTGGGTAAGGGCGGCATCGTTGTTGTCGGCGGTGCCTATGGCCAGGGCCGGGTTTATCAGGACGGTCTGATCACCGGTACGGCCACCATTACCAAAATTTCCGTCGGGTTTCAGTTAGGCGGTCAGGCGTTTTCCGAAATTATTTTTTTCCAGGACAAGCGGGCCTATGATGAATTTACCGCCGGGTCATTTGAATTTGATGCCTCGCTGTCTGCTGTCGTGGTTACTGCAGGGGTCCAGGCCAGGGCCGGGAGTGACGGCGGCACCGCCGGGGCCAGTGCCGGGCCGGCCACGGGGGTCCAGGCAAAAACAAAGTATTATAAGGGTATGGCCGTATTTATTCATGCCAAAGGCGGATTGATGTATGAGGCCGCTATTGGCGGGCAGAAGTTTGACGTCAACCTGTTTAAATAGTTTTCGTAGAAAAACAGCCCCTTTTGCCTGATTTCTTCGTTGGGCAAAAATTTTAATCCTCGAAATATGTTATATGTTCCTCCGGTTAAAATTTTTGTCCGCCTTGAACTCGAACAGAATTGGCCCTTTTTTTCACGGAAACTAAATAAACATTTGCCTGGGCAAAAACAGGAACAAAAAAAACAGCCCGGGGGATAAGCGTTTATCCCCCGGGCTGTATTATTTTTTGGGGTGTTCTTTGGCTTTTCTGTGGACAGTGCAATGCCCCGTGCATGGCGCATATAGGCAATAATAGAGATCCGTGATCCTGCGGCAATATATTCCCGCACCTGGGGTGTCAATGTTTAATTCTATCCTATAAACTTTACAAACTATTTACAATATACTTTACATTTATATTGACAATGAACGTGGCTTCTGACACATTATTAAAAAATCACGGGACTGAATCATGGTGAAAATGAGACCCAAACTCACAGAGAAGCAAAAAAAGGTCATGGCCTTTTTAAAGTCCACACTTGGACAATCCGGAGAGACACCAAGCCTTAGAGAGATGGCTAAACGCCTTGCCATCAGCCACGCAGCCGTGGCACAGACCCTGAAGTTGCTTGAAGCCAAAGGGTATATCCGCAGGCTGGGGCGGTACAGCAGAAACATCGTTATTTTGGATGATACCGGTAGCATGGACCCGGATCATCGTAAAAAAATTGTCCCCATTGTGGGACGGATCACCGCCGGACTCCCGATTTACGCCGGCCAGGAGTGGGACGGTAATATGGTGGTGGACGCCACCCTCTATCCCGGTGATAATCTGTTTGCCCTGAAGGTCCAGGGCCAGTCCATGAAAAACGCGGGGATTTTTGACCGGGACATTGCCATATGCAGACCCCGGCAATATGCCGTGGACAGGGAGATTGTGGTGGCCCTGATCAACGGGGAAGAGGCTACGATCAAGCGTTTTTTTCTGCATGCCGACCACATTGAACTGCGCCCGGAAAATCCTGCTTTCAGTGTCCGGACCTATGGATTTGACGATATCATGATCCAGGGTAAGGTGATCGGTATTATCCGCTCCGCCCAGGCCATGGAAGGGGAATAGGGCGGTGGAGAGGCTGTGTGCGGGCACAAGCGGCTACTCCTATACAGAGTGGGTGGATGCAGGGGTCTACCCGGCCGGCACCCATGCCGCCGGTATGCTGCCGGCCTATGCCGGCATGTTCAAGGCCACGGAACTTAACTATACCTGGTACCAGATGCCCAGGGCCCGGTCCCTTGAACGGATGGCAGCCCAGGTGCCCCAAGGGTTCATGTTCAGTGTCAAACTCACCCGTACCATGACCCATGAAGTGGACAAAACCGAATGGATCCGGGAGGTGCTGATGTTTCGTCAGGGCATTGCCCCCCTGGAAACCACGGGTTGCCTGTTGTGCATATTGGTCCAGCTTCCCCCTTATTTCACGCGGACCCCGGAACGCAGATTCTATCTGGCCGCCTTGCTGGATGAGCTTTCAGGGTTGCCCGTGGCCGTTGAATTCCGGCATCCTTCCTGGGTTCATGACAAGGTCTTTTATGAATTTGAACGGCGGGGCGTCACCCTGGTGACCGTGGATGGCCCGGACCTGCCTAACCTGTTCCCCCGACTTGATATTGTGACCAATCCACAGCTTTTTTACTTGCGGCTGCACGGCAGAAACAGCCAGGGCTGGCGTTCGGGCAATATGCAGAAGCAATTTGACTACAATTACAGTGAAACCGAACTCAAGGAGCTTGCCGGCACCATTTCCAATACCCTTGGGCCTGACGCAGACACCGGCGCCGTTTTTTTCAACAATCATGTCCGGGG
>JAKSBO010000307.1 GCA_022361095.1 Desulfobacterales bacterium
AAGAAAAAATGAAACAGGTTAATGCCGCCTTTCATTGTTTGTTGTCCTTGCTGCCCGATGCCGTTGCCGGGGAAGATGTCGGACCACCCCCTTCAGAGCCGGTTCATGGGGGTGCCTCAACCCATGGCAAAAGCAATCGGTTTCAGGTTTTTTTTTCGGCCTTTGCCGCCGGTTTAAAAAAATTTGTACAGAAAAGAAAGAAAGCAAAAGTTCAGGCAGCAGGCTGTTTTGGGCAAAGGCAGGCGGCCCAGGCGAAAAGCCGGGTACAAACCGCCGGCAGCACAAGGAAAACAGCCTTTGAGGCAATGTTCCAAAACGCGGTCAATCAAAACCTGACAGGTGCCCAGCCCCGGTGTTATCCGAAAACCAGGCCTTCAAGGTGTTATACCACCTATGGAAAGTACTTTGATCCGGTCACCGGGCGTCCAAGGCGTGTGGGGCCCATGAAAAACAGAGGCCTGGGACCTGTGGAAAAAATCAGCCCGGTTTCACCGGTATCACCGGTGGAGAAATATTAACAAATTATCCCTTTAAAATTGGATTATACGAATGTGTGAAAATGGTTTTATCGGATTATCCCTGATATGGCGGCCCAGCGCGGAACAACCAATTAAAAAAGGACTTGGAATTATTATTCATGGTTAAAAAAAAGGTCTCTTCAGGAATTCCAGGGCTGGACCGGTTGCTCAACGGATTGTTTATCGGTGACAATGTGGTTCTGTATGATGACGCCGGCAGTCTGGCCTATCCTTTTTGTATGAAATTCATCCAGGCTTCTCACCAACAGGAAAAGCCTATTGTATATGTCTCCTTTGACAGGTCACCGAAAAATTTGATCCAGACCCTGGGGCCCCTGGCCGATAACCCCCAGTTGACGATCCTGGACTGCTTTACCAATGGTAAGGGGGACAAGGCCGAAGTGTTCAATAAATTTTATGAAAAAGACGGCGCCCAGTGGCCTTATCAGATCATCCGGGTGACGGATCCCTGGAAACCGGATACGGTACTTGATGCCATTGATGCCCTGCACCGGACACTTTCCGGAGATGTGCGTTTTGTCATGGAAAGCCTGACAGGTATGCAGGATCTGTGGGAAGGGGAAGATCAGATCCTCAAATTCTACTCCCATTCCTGTCCCAGACTCTATGAGATGGATACCATCGCCTATTGGATCATTGAAAAAAACGCCCATTCGAGCAAGCTGCGGGCGCACATCAATCAGATCGCCCAGGTGGCGGTTGATTTGACCATGACCCAGGGCCGCTCCTGCATTAAAGTGCTGAAGGCCGATAAACGCTATCCTGCCGATCTTGGCATTCCGGTGCCCTATTTTTGTGAAAACGGGGAGATCCGGCTCCGGAAATCCGACACCAAAAAAGCCGTTGTCCTGGATTTGGGCCAGGCCGTCAAGACGTTCCGAAGCCACCAGGGCATGTCCCAAAGAAAGCTGGCCCGCCTTGCCGGGGTTACCCCGTCTACCATTTCACAGATCGAGAGCAACCATGTATTTCCATCTTTGCCTGCGCTTTACCGGATTGCCGAAAATCTGTCCGTGGACGTGGCTTCGTTTTTCAGGCCCCGGATTCCCGGTCCCAGGGATATTTTTTCCAGTGATGAGGCCGTGCGCATCATTCGGTCCGACCTGGACAAAAACAGCGTTGAGATCGCCCAGTTAACCCCGCCGGACCTGGATTTGCCCATGGATGCCTTTTTGATAACCGTTCTTCCGGGAAAACGGATCAACGCCCATTTCATGGTTCACAAAGGCCCTGAGCTCGGATATCTGGTGTCCGGCCGCCTTGATCTGGTTCTGGATCACAGGGCCCAGGACATGTCGGCCGGGGATACCATATTCCTGGGCAAAGATTTTCCCAGTCAGTGGGCCAATCCCCTGAAAGAGCCTGCCACCTTGTTCTGGATCAATATGCAGGAATAGGCGGACCGGGCTTGAACGAAAAGTCACCCGTCTCCCTGGAAGTTGGATTTGGGTAACTTTTCGTTTCATGTACATGCTATGAGTTCAGTATTTTTCTGGCACTTTCATCGTTTACGTCTGCAACATGTGGGATGCCTGTCTCTTCTGCCGTTTCACGATTTCCGGAGAAAATTTCATGCCGGGTGATCTTATTTAATGAGAATTTTCTGGCCCCGGCCATGAGCTGCTGCAGGCCGCACCCCAGTTTGTCCGCCAGGGTGTAAAAGGCAATGGCGCCATAGGGAATATTCTGCATCTCATCCTTGCCGATTTTATCTGCCAGGTCATGGTAAGACGCAAAAATTTCATCGGCTGTTTTGCCTATTTCCAGGACGTTTTTGGGCAGCTCATTCCAGTTCCCGTTCACCTCGGCCCGGCGTTCAGGGTAAATAGCGCCTTCAATGTTGGCCCCTAAAAAGCCCGGTATCATGACTGCCCGGCCCATGCACACAAGCTTTGTGTAGGGAGCGCCCAGGGCCAGGGATTTAAAAATATGATCTTCCAGTGCAAAGCCGCCGGCAAAGGACATGTCCACTACGCTTTTTCCCTTTGCAGACAGAATACCTGCATATTCATGGGCCTTTGCATGGAGGATCACCGAAGGAACACCCCAGCTCTGCATCATGTTCCAGGGACTCATACCCGTACCGCCGCCGGAACCGTCAATGGTGAGCAGATCCAGTTCTGCATCCGTTGCAAATTTGATGGCCATGGCCAATTCTTCCATGCCGTAGGAACCCGTTTTCAGGGTAATCCGGTCAAATCCGATGCTGCGCAGGTATGCCACACTGTTCATGAAATCTTCCTGGACCTCATTCACAGAGGAGAGATTGGTTCCTCCCAGCCGGCTGTGGCGGGCAAAAGATTTGATGGCGCCCTGTTCAAATCCCTGGCGAACGTCCGCTTTTGAGGGATCAGGGTCCACGACGTAACCGCGGTCTTTCAGGAAGGTTGCGTACTCCAGGGAGCGTACCTGGATTTCTCCGCCGATATTTTTCGCACCCTGTCCCCATTTTAACTCAATAATACACTGGGTCCCATATTTGTCCACCACGTATTCGGCCACGCCGTTCCGGGTGTCTTCCACATTGAGCTGCACAATGATGGCGCCGTAGCCGTCATGGTACCGCAGGTAAGTTTCGATACGCCGGTCCAGTTCCGGGGCACTTTGTATTTTCCCCTGTTTGGTTTCTATGCCTGAGATTTCAGAATGCCGGTCAACACCCACGACGTTTTCTCCGATGACAACGGGAATGCCCACAAGAGCGCCGCCAATGGCAAAGGAATCCCAGTATTTCTCTGCGATGAATGTGGAGCCTAACGCACCGGTCATCAGAGGCATTTTTACCTTGGTCTTTTGTTTCTTGCCAAATTCGGTTTCCAGAGAAACATTGGGGAAAATACAGTCATCGGGATTGTTGGTCAGGTTGTCTGCCATGCCGCTTGCCCCATACGCATACCCCTGGATTCTCAGGCTGTTGTAGGACACCCCCACATGGCTGGTGTTGTTGGCACCGGCTGTTACCAGGCCAAAGCTGCGGGGGTACAGCAGTTTACGACCCGTCATGCTGGACAGCCAGGTTTCACATTTTCCAACACAGTCCGCACGGCACAGGGTGCACAGGCTTGATTCGCAAGCATCTCCCCTGTTTTTGGTTCCCAATACATCATTGCCCTTTGAAAATCTCATGTCCATGATCTGAAACTCCTCTCTAAATTAGCGTTCTCGATTTATGAAGCACCTGCAAAAGATACAGGTCGTAAAAACGGTCGTCGGCTTCTCTAAAAGTGAAAGAAACTGAACAATAAATTAAAGTGGTCGATTAAAATAAACATAGATGACTTATTAATAAATAATTTCATTGTCAATAATAATATTTATAATAAAGTTAATTTAAAGTTAATGATTGGCTGTATATGATCATTTTTTGGGGGTGTGCAATTAATCAGGGGAGCGTTAGACTGGTCCGGGCCGCGGCCGTTCTAGAAGGCATTTTGATTCAGTGTTTGAATACCCGGGAGTTATGGGGTCATGGAAATTGTCGCGGTGGGGAGTATTTGGATAAATGAATGCTTGTGCACCAGCATCACGGGTGTACAAACATTAATAAGCAGCGGCGGTATCTGTTTCAGTTAAGGGGAGGCGGAAATAAAAACTAAAAATCCAGTGATGCCAGTTTTTTGCCGGAAAGCGCCATCAAGCTTACGCTGTTGCTGTTGATGACGGCGAAAGTTGGCGTATCATTTCTGGGAACTGCGATGGAGCCGGGATTCAGGTGGATGTAATGTTTACTTTTTTCAAGCTGGGGCAAATGGGTGTGGCCCTGGATAACGATATCCGTACCCTGGGGGATTATCATGGGATCCTTATGCCCGTGATGCATGAAAATGCGTTTATCAAAGGCCTTGAAGCTCAGTTCATGGGAAAATCCTTTACAGAACCCTTCCACGTCACAATTGCCGTAAATATAAAAGAGTTTGAAATCCAGATCAGCAATCGTTGATCGGATCTGCTCCGGGGCAAAATCGGACTCATTATAGCTGCCATACCTTGTATCAAATAAATCGCCTGCAATGGCAACGGCATCACCGGGGCCGGCCAGGGCTTTTACCGTCAGCCAGGCCGAAAGATAACCGTGGAGATCCGAAAATACTAAAAGCCGTTTCATAACGTCAAACCGTGTCTTTGATCTTTTCCATGGCTTCAACGCGCTGGGCCAGTGGCGGGTGGGAGTAATTTAAAAATACATAAAAGGGGTGCGGGGTCAGGTTGGCAAGATTATCGGCGCTGAGTTTTTTTAGCGCTGTTATCAACGCTCCGGCGTTTTTTGTTGTCACCGCAGCAAAACGGTCTGCCTGGTACTCATCCTTCCTTGAAAAGAACTGCATGACAATGGAGATGACCAGATCAACCGGGGAAAAAAGAATACTGAAAAAGACAAGGCCGGCATATATCGACGGTGTGTCCACATAAAATGCGGTGAATAAGCTTTGCTGGGTGATGAATAAAGAGAGAAGATAAAAGATCCCTCCCATCTGAAAAATACCGAAAATCAGGCGGCGCTGGATATGCTTTTTTTTAAAATGCCCCATTTCATGGGCAAGTACGGCCAGGAGTTCGTCAGGGGTATGGGCATTTACCAGGGTGTCGAACAGCACAATGCGTTTGTTTTTTCCAAACCCGGTAAAAAACGCATTGGACTTGGTGCTGCGCTTGGAGCCGTCCATGACAAAGATCTGGGTCAAAGGAAAATCAATGGTTTTTGCATAGGCAAAAAGTTTGTTTTTTAATTCACCGTCTTCAAGGGGGGTGAACTTATTGAACAAAGGCATGATCCATGTGGGAACAATATATTGAACGCCCAGAATAAACACGGTAGTGACGCCCCAGCAGATTACCCAGGCCCCCGTGGATTCCAGAAACCAGAATATGGCTGCCAGCAGGGGGATGCCCAGTGCCAGGGATAAAATCAAGGACTTTAGCAGATCCAGTACAAAGAGTTTGGGGGTGGTTTTGTTAAACCCGAATTTTTCTTCTATAACAAAGGTGGAATAGATGGAAAAGGGCAGGGATATGATAAACTTGCATCCTGACAGAATCCCAATGAAGAGGAGGCCGCTGCCAACGGAAGACCAACCGGTTCCCCTGACAAAATTATCAAGGGCGCCGAATCCACCTGCAAACCAAAAAGCTAAAAGAACAATAAGATCAATGGTTGATGTGATTGTGCCGAATCGTGTGGTGGCCCTGAGGTAGTTTTGGGACTGTTCATACCGTTCTTTATCGTAAACATCTGAAAATTTTTCAGGCAACTGCGTTGCAAGTTGCCCGATGTTCAGACGATCAGCCACATAATTCATTGTATAGTCTACAATGAGTGTAACAAGAATGATGCCGGTGATCGTCTGGTCGGATAGAAACATTGTTTTACTGAGTGTCTGAATTAATCAAATCCCGGAGTTTTCCGGAACATTTAAAGGTGACAACCCGTCGGGCCGGAAGCGTCATCTCTTCATCGGTTGCAGGGTTGCGTCCTTTTCTGGCTTTTTTTTCATTTACACAAAATTTGCCGAAACCTGAAATCATAATATCTTCACCACTTGAAATGGTCTCTTTTATGATTTCAAGAAACTCTTCCATGACATCATAGGCAACGGTTCTTGACAGGTCCAGTTCATTTTGTATTTTTTCTGCAATAATCGTTTTGGTCAGTGCCATAATAACTATTTACTCCTGCGGCACACAAAGCTCGCTTCTTGAAAGATTAATAAAAACAGGTTCGTAAAATACTTTAAATCTTTAAGGATTGTCAAGATAAGGTTGGCCGCTTATTGCATTTAATTACAAAATAAACGTGATGGTTGTATGATGCCCGCGATGTTCTGCCCGGTATTATGTCTGCCTGTTTACACATTGTTTATTGTCCAATAGTCTGCTATTAAAAATAAGAAATTAACAGGTGTTCACATTATATTATTCATCATGGAGAGAAAATGACACAGGTGCTATCCATCACACCCATAGACGGACGTTATGCCCGTCTTACCGGTGTGCTTTCAAATATTTTCAGTGAATCCGGGCTGATTCATCACAGGATTCACGTCGAACTTAAGTGGCTGAAGTTTTTAATAACGGATTTAAAGGTCCATGAGGTTATAAAGGCTGACCAGGACTTGGATTTATCCGGCCTGGATGTCCTGATAAATGATTTTAATGAGGATTATGCGCTCAGGGTCAAAGAGATCGAGTCCCGGACCAACCACGATGTAAAGGCTGTGGAATATTTTATTAAGGAAAAACTGGATGCGGCGGGACTGGCGCCCATACGGGAATGGGTTCATTTTGCATGCACTTCCGAAGATATCAATAATACGGCATACGGGTTGATGCTTAAAAAAGGCAAGGATCTGGTGGTGGAGTTGCTCAAAACCTTTGTGTCGGATCTTGAGAAAAAAGCGTTGGCCTATCGAAGTATTCCAATGATGTCCCGCACCCACGGGCAGCCTGCTACCCCCACGACCCCGGGAAAGGAGTTTGTCAATTTTGCCTGGCGGTTGAACCAGGAGATTCAGGTGTTGGAAGAGACTGTGATCCAGTCAAAAATAAACGGCGCCACGGGCAATTACAACGCCCATTTGTTTGCGTTTCCTCAAATTGACTGGATGGCTGCGTCCGAGCGGTTTGTCCGGGATCACCTGGGGCTTGAACCCATTTTATACACCACCCAGATCAATCCAAATACGGCACTGTCCAGGGTGCTCCATGCCATGGTCCGGGCCGCGGCGGTCATGATTGATTTTGACCGTGACATGTGGGGGTATATCAGTTTGGGGTATTTCAAACAACGGGTTAAGGCGGGTGAGACCGGATCATCCACAATGCCCCATAAGGTCAACCCCATTGATTTTGAGAACAGTGAAGGGAATATGGGCCTTGCGATTTCCATGATGGAGCACCTGGCGGTCAAACTGCAGAAATCCAGGTTCCAGAGGGACTTGAGTGACAGCACCGTGCTGCGCAGCCTTGGCACTGTTTTCGGGTATTTTACCATTGGGATAAAAAATGCCATAAAGGGCCTGTCAAAAGTGGATTTAAACCGGGAGGTGCTTGAAAAGGATCTTGACGATAACCCCGAGCTTCTGGCCGAACCCTTTCAAACCGTTATGCGGGTATATGGTGAGGATAACCCATATGAACGGCTCAAAGATCTGACCCGGGGCAGAAAAATTCAAAAAGAGGATCTGGCCCGGTTTGTGGGCGGCCTTGAAAAGGTGCCCCAAGACGTTAAAGAACGCATGGGTGCGCTTTCACCCCAAACGTACCTGGGACTTGCCGAAGCCTTGGTGGACAGGTATTTTGAGGATAAATTAAAACAAAAATAATCGTTGCTTTTTTAGCGGCGCATGGAAGCTATCTTCAAATTATAAGATAGCTTCCATCTAATAGAGTACCGGTGACTGCCCGGCATTAAAGCTGGATAAGTACCAGGGAGCGGATTTATACTTCAGGCGCTTAAGTCCTTTTGTCTCAAGAACATTCACGGCCAAAGAGAAGGTGTGGTAATCAATTTCAATGTCTTCCCATCCCAGGTATTTGAGGCGTTTGCGGGCTTGGCAATAGGACATGTTGGGATTGATAAGAAACGCATTGGCCAGACTGCGGATAAACCCGGGGATTAATGCTACGTCCACCCCGTTTTCTATTAGTTTATTTACAAGTTTCTGATCAATGACCGTCATTTAGCACCATTAAGTATATATTTGTTTTATTGCTGTTTTAGTGCATGATTTGATTTTCAATATTTCAAATCTAACAGGCCAATTAAACCCCACGATAGTTTAGAAAGATATTCAAGTCAAACCGAATTATGTAGAATTAACGAAAAAGCTTGGGCGTTTATTATCATAAATTCGATAGTTCCACGAATTATATAATCGTAAAAAACGAATTTTTCGCTTATTTCCGTCTTATTCTTTTTAAATTCTTTTTATTTGGAAAATGTTAAACATTGCCCGGCCGTGGAATATCAGAGGGTACAAGTTTTTCTTTTTTTCTGGGTTGGGTGATGCTACGTTTATATATGAAATCATGAATTGACGGTTAAAAAGGTAAGCTTGGAACAATGATAAGTGACAAACAAGGTCAAATGCTGCTGGAAATGGCTCGGATCAGTATTGCCGAAAAACTCGGATTGCCTGTGGGTAAGCCCCGAATTGAGTTGGATCACTCCTTTCTGGAAATTAAATTGGGTTTGTTTGTGACCCTGCATAAAAATAGTCGTTTAAGGGGATGCATTGGTGTTATAGAACCGGTTGAGCCCTTGAAAACAGGGGTTAAGGAAATTGCAAGGCTTGCCGCTTTCAAAGATTCGCGTTTTTCCCCCCTTGCCAGGGATGAATTTGACCAGGTGGATCTGGAGATCAGTCTTTTGTCTTTGCCTGAAAAGTTCGAATACGATGGGGAAAATGAGTTGCTCCAAAGGCTTGTGCCGTTCAAGGATGGTGTTATTATTAAACAAGGAAGCAATCAGGCCACCTTTCTTCCCCAGGTCTGGGAACAATTGCCGGACCCGGCTTCTTTTTTATCACAGTTGTGTATCAAAGCCGGGCTTGATGCCGATGAATGGGCCAAAGGCGGGTTAACCGTCCATACTTACAGGGTTCATTTATTTTCTGAAAAAAAATAGACCACCAGGGTGCAAAAAAGTTTATGCGTATCGATCAGGAATTATTGGACGTCATTTTATCCATTAAAAACAAGGATGAGCTGGAGTCCTTTTTTGAAGAGATTTTTACACCGGCCGAGATTTCGGATCTTTCTTTGCGCTGGAAGCTTTTAAAGGATCTGCATGCGGGTATGACACAGCGTAAAATTGCTGAAAAATACGGCATCAGCCTGTGTAAAATCACCAGGGGGTCCAAGGTGCTGAAAAAAAATGGTTCTGTTGCACGTCAAGTTTTGGATTCAATGGATTGAGTCTATATTTTGTAACGACCTGTCCGATCATTGCGTGACAAGTTCCAGGGCCAGCTTGGACCATAGTTCAAGATTCAGTCGAAAAAGCGTTGGTGTTGCATGCCAGGTAAAGCTGTGTAACTCTTCACCGGGCAGATAGCCTTCGGGGTCTTGTGTTCTGATGACAAAGACCGCACCCATGTGAACACTGCCCACGGGTGTGAGATCTTCACTGATAATGCCTAAAAATTCAATGGGATCAGCGGCAATTCGCCGGATCAGTTCCTCATCCAGTTCCCTTTGCATGCCGCTTTTTAAAATGGTTTCAAAACTGTCTGTTTCCAAGGCCGTGTCCTCCGGATTGATATGGCCGCCGATTCCGATGGACCACAGGTCATGGAGACGGGTTTCACTGCCTTGTCTGTTATAGGCTGCAGTCATGCGGCCGTCGGCTGTCTGCAAAAGTATATAGGGGATGATCTGTTTTTTTTGTCTGTCTTCTTCGGCAATGTCACGGCGGACAAAGGAAAATTCAGCTTTGGTACATGTGGCGGCAAATGTACTGAATTCCATGGGAAGAACCGTTTTTGGGGTTACCCAGGATGCGGGAAGGTTTTTCCGGTCAATGCATAAGACCTGTTCTTGCTTTTTGCTCATGATTTTTTCTTTCGTTGTATTAACTGCTGGACCGGTTGTAACATAATTGGCGCCCAAGGCAAACCTTCAGCGGTTCCCATGGCCTTTTTTTTATGTCTGTGGTATGTGAAATCTATAATTCTTATAAGGGCGTCTGGGGATGTTACTCAGATTATTCAAGCTTTGTTGTGGGCTATGTCCGGCAGTTGATATGTCAGGTCGGTCCATGGCCGTTATTAGACAGCTGAGGAGAATAACATCGTGAGATATATCGGCAAAAAAGATAGGGCAAAAATTGACCTGTCCCTGATTCTAAATGCCGTATCCGATGCCTGCACGTTGCTCATGAATGAAATTACACAATGCCGAACCGACTTCACGTTCAGGAACGATTTAGGTGTTACATTGGGTTTTTAAGCGGATAAAAAAAGATGGAGCGGGAAACGGGATTTGAACCCGCGACTTCGACCTTGGCAAGGTCGCACTCTACCACTGAGTTATTCCCGCTCAGCTGAAAGGCGAGTTACTTTTATAAAAAAAGCTGTGGTCTGTCAAGAAAAGAATTGGCAAATATTCATAAAATTTCAAATATACAGGTGGTGAAAAGAGAATGAGTCTGGGAAAGACGCTGGTTACTGGCGGTGGTGGTTTTCTGGGAAAGGCCCTTGTTAGAAAATTAACGGATAAAAAAGAGAATGTTTTTTCGTTTTCAAGGTCCCGGTATATGGCACTTGATGAGCTGGGCGTTTCCCAGATCCAGGGAGATCTTGCCGATGCCGGTGCTGTGTCTGATGCCTTAAACGGTATGGATACCGTGTTTCATGTTGCTGCAAAACCCGGTATTTGGGGCGATTATGATGACTATTTTCGTATTAATGTAACCGGAACCGTCAATGTCATTAATGCCTGTATGAAACATAAGGTGAAACAGTTGATTTATACCAGTTCACCTTCGGTGGTGTTTGATGACAAGGATATGCACGGGGCCAATGAGTCGGTTCCCTATCCGGATAAATATCTGGCGCCCTATCCTGAAACCAAAGCGCTGGCAGAAAAAAAGGTGATTAAAGCGGCGGGCCAGGGGCTTTGCGTTATCATTTTACGGCCCCATCTGATCTGGGGGCCCGAAGACAATCACCTGGTGCCGGGTATTATCAGCAGGGCGAAGCGCCTCAAGGTCATTGGCCCGGACACGGATCTTGTGGACACCATTTATGTGGACAATGCTGCCGATGCCCATATCCTGGCCGCTGAAAAGTTGTCTAAAAATCCCGATTTATCCGGGAACATATATTTTATAAGCCAGGATGAACCCATGTCCAAATGGACCCTGGCCAATGCGTTTCTGGCTGCAGCGGGTTTGCCGCCCATAAAAGGACATCTTTCCGCAAGGGTTGCCTATGCAGCGGGATGGCTCTTTGAATTCATTTACCGAACCTTTGGCATTAAAAAGGACCCTCCCATGACCCGGTTTGCTGCCAAGGAACTTGCCACCTCCCACTGGTTTGACATCAGCCGGGCGAAAAATGACCTGGGCTATGCGCCAAAAATATCCACCCAGGAAGGTTTACAGCGCCTGAAGGTATGGTTGAATCGAAAATGAAACCGATGCCGGCCTTTTCCTTTGAGCCGTTCCGGGCCAAGGCGATCCGGGTGCTTTACAGGGCTGCCAAGGGGTATCAGCGGGACAGTTGTGCCTTGCGGGCATCGGCTTTGAGCCTGTACACACTTTTCAGCATCGTGCCTGTGATGGCCATGGCCTTTGGTATTGCCAAAGGATTCGGGTTCCGGCAGTTTCTTGAGGCTGAAGTGATCTCTTTGTTTGAGGGCCATGAGGAGATTGTTCAAAATATTCTGGTTTTCTCCAATAACCTGCTGGAAAAAACCCAGGGCGGACTCATGGCCGTCCTGGGCGTTCTGCTGCTTTTATACTCCCTCATTAAGCTGATGTTTCATATTGAAAGCACCTTTAACCGTATCTGGTGGGTCCGGGATGGCAGGCCTTTGATCAGAAAGCTAACCGATTACTTGACCATTGCCCTGGCTGCAGGGCTTTTGGGGCTCTTGTCCGGATCCGTGAATTTGTTCATGATTCCACGCCTTGAATCCTTCTGGGCCTATCTTGGCGTTCCCATTGACATTAAAGGTGTTATCTCTTTTTTTATCAGTGTGGTCCCCTATGTGGTGACATGGTTGCTGTTCATGTTTTTTTACGTGATCATGCCCCATAAAAAAGTGGATTTCAGGGCCGCTGCCACAGGGGCGGTGCTTGCCGGTACCTTATTTCAGATTATCCAGACCGCTTTTTTAAAGTTCCAGGTTTTTGTTACGGGCTACAATGCCATCTATGGCAGTTTTGCCGCACTGCCCATGTTTTTGATCTGGCTGCAGGTTTCATGGGGGGTGCTCCTCTACGGGGCCGAGATTGCATTTGAGTGGGAAAATATAGAGAGTGCTAAAACACCTGACCTGACGTTAAATGACATGAGTATTCGCAGCCGGAAGCTTGCCATGCTGGAGATTGTCAAAGGGTGTGTTCAGCGTTTTGCCGAAAAAAAGCCCCCGGCCACAGATATCCGTATCGCCAGGGAACTGAATTTGCCCTTAACCATTGTCCACCATCTTCTGGAGATGCTGATGGATGCAGAGGTTTTGTATTCAGTCAACCTTGAAGGCAATACAACCGGGTATACCCCGGCCATGGATATTGAGTGCATGAGTATTATGGATGTGCTTGGTGCCGTGGAGCACCAGGGTAATTCAAAGGCATATACGGCAGGTACGCTGCTGGCCCAGGCTTTAGAGGAGAGTTTGGACAGGTTTGACAGTGCCGCCCGGAATTGTGATGGAGAACGGTTGATTAAGGATATTTAGTGCCCGGCCGAAA
>JAKSBO010000928.1 GCA_022361095.1 Desulfobacterales bacterium
TATATTGATGC
Organism: Desulfobacterales bacterium; assembly: GCA_022361095.1. GTDB lineage: Bacteria > Desulfobacterota > Desulfobacteria > Desulfobacterales > Desulfobacteraceae > Desulfobacter. Next base: position 12 of record JAKSBO010000928.1, read on the forward strand.
CCTGTCCCAATACCATTACGACGTAGGGCAGATTGAAAAAGGTAAAGAGTTACTGCCGGAACCTGAGGCATTAAAACCCTTTGCCGTTTTTTGTGAACAGGCTTGGAAAACAACCATGGATCTTGTGGATGAGATCCATAAAAAGCAGCAGGAACGTGCCGGGAAAAAACAGTAATGGTATATCAAGAGAATCAATATCTGGCGCTTTCCGCGCTACAGCATATTCTTTTCTGCCCGCGCCAGTGCGCCCTGATTCATATTGAACAGCTATGGGAGGAAAACCTGTTCACAGCCCAGGGCCGGGTCATGCATGAGAGAGTGGACAGAGGCGACCAGGCAGACAGGGGTAAAATCAGGATTGAATACGGACTGCCTCTGAAATCAGCACGCCTGGGCATAACCGGGAAGGCCGATGTGGTTGAGTTTCACCGGACGGATTCCGCCGTTCAAAAATGGGTTCCCTTCCCCGTGGAATACAAACGCGGAAAACCCAAAAAGGATCTGTCCGATAAGGTTCAACTTTGTGCCCAGGCCATGTGCCTGGAAGAGATGCTGCAAACTGATATCCTTTCCGGCGCACTGTTTTATGGAAAGACAAGGCGCCGCCTGGAAGTGACTTTTGATGAAGAATTACGGCAGAAGACGACCGAGGCGGCAGAGCAACTTCATGCAATGGTTGAATCCGGAATAACCCCACCGCCCGAGTATGCAAAAAAATGTGATACCTGCTCATTTCTCACATTATGCATGCCCAAGGCCATAGAAAAAAGACGGACCGTTTCTGCCTGGTTAAACAGGATGGTCCGGAAAGATATTGCCGAATGAAAAAACATCTGAATACGTTGTTTGTCACTACCCAGGGGGCATATCTGGGCAAAGACGGGGAAACCGTTGCCGTTAAAATCGAACAAAAAACCGTATTGCGGATTCCCATTCACACCCTTGACGGCATTGTCTGTTTCGGTTCCGTCGGGTGCAGTCCGTACCTCATGGGGTTTTGCGCGGAAAAAGACGTGACAATCAGCTTTCTGACCGAATATGGAAAGTTTCTGGCCATGGTCAAAGGGCCGGTTTCGGGCAATGTCCTGTTGCGGAGGAAGCAGTTCCGGATGGCGGACAAACCGGATGTTTCCGCCCAGGTGGCTGGCTTTGTCTTGACCGGAAAAATTGCAAACAGCCGGACGGTACTTGAACGCAGCCTGCGGGATCATTCGGAAAAAATGGACCGGGACGCTGTCAAAAAAGTATCCAAACGACTGTCAATGTACATTCAAAAAGAGCTGCAGAAGGACAAGCTGGATAGTCTTCGGGGTATTGAAGGAGATGCCGCACACCAATATTTCAGCGTTTTTGACGAATTGATCTTTCAACAGCAGGAGGCTTTTGCTTTTTCAGGACGGAACAGAAGACCGCCGACGGACAGGGTAAATTGCCTGCTCTCTTTTGTTTATACCCTGCTGGTTCATGATGTCAGGTCGGCCCTGGAGTCGGTGGGCCTGGATCCTTCAGTCGGCTTTCTTCACCGGGACCGTCCGGGCAGACCGGGTCTTGCCCTGGATATGATGGAGGAATTCAGACCCTTTCTTGCCGACAGACTTGTGCTGTCAATGATCAACAGGGGCCAGGTCAAGCCTGAAGGGTTTACCATAAAAGAGTCCGGCGCGGTTCATATGGATGATGATACCCGGAAAACCGTTCTGACGACATACCAGAAAAGAAAACAGGAAGGCCTGATTCATCCGTTTTTAAATGAAAAGATTCAAATCGGAACCTTGTTTTTCATCCAGGCTCTGCTTCTGGCAAGGTTTATCCGTGGGGATCTTGACGGCTACCCGCCATTTATCTGGAAATAGGAAAAGGAGCTAAAAGTGCTGGTATTGGTAAGCTATGACGTTTCCATAGAGGGAAACGGCGCAAAGCGTTTACGGCGCGTTGCAAAAGCATGTCAAAACTTCGGTCAAAGAGTTCAATACTCTGTGTTTGAGTGTGTTGTTGATCCGGCACAGTGGACGATTTTACGGCAAAACCTGATTGATGAAATAAATCCTGAAATAGACAGTTTAAGATTTTATTTTCTCGGATCAAATTGGAAAAGACGGGTTGAACATATCGGCGCTAAAGCGTCGATTGATTTTGACGCCCCCCTGATCCTTTAAAAATATGCGAACCCTAAGTTCAAATTTTGCAAAAAGCCCAATCAGGTGCATATATACGGGTTTTTCAGGATTATTTATTTATGGGATCGCGTTCTCAAAACCCTTTGAAATCATATTGTTTTCCCCATCAACATTTCAGACTCATTTAAAAAACAACATATCTTGTGAAGGATCGCTCTTTGACAATTTATTTTTGTTAAATTATAGCAAGTTAACATAGTAACAGTCGCTCCCCATGCGGGAGCGTGGATTGAAACAAGCTCGGCCACGACGGATGCCTGAACTTGATTGTCGCTCCCCATGCGGGAGCGTGGATTGAAACCATATCATTTGGTATGGTTTCTAGAAACTCAACAGTCGCTCCCCATGCGGGAGCGTGGATTGAAACAATTCCAATCGCCTCTACTTCCTGGATGTTCTTGTCGCTCCCCATGCGGGAGCGTGGATTGAAACTTGAGCAGTCTTTGCAGTTTGAAGGGGTGTTTGGTCGCTCCCCATGCGGGAGCGTGGATTGAAACTCGTCTGGCCCAATGCGTAATTTGTAAATCTCTTGTCGCTCCCCATGCGGGAGCGTGGATTGAAACA
>JAKSBO010001005.1 GCA_022361095.1 Desulfobacterales bacterium
AATTGAGGAGACCTGTACGGAACGGAACCTGTTCTCCTTGACACTGAAAAAAGAATTTTGATAGTGTTGTAAAAAATTTCGTCTATTGCGATATGGCGCCCGGCCGGCCGCAGGACACCATTCCTTGTAAGCAAAGATTTATTATTCAGCAATTGGTTATTTCTTTAAGGTTTATCAATTTTAATGTTTTCTTTAACCCAGGATTGAAAAAGAGATGGAAGAACAAATACTGACCCCCGGCGAGTATCTGGCAATTTTGAAAAGGCGAAAATGGGCATTGATCATTCCCTTCGTGGTGGTTGTCCTGGCCGCGACCCTGATCGCTCTGCTTTGGCCGCCCTCTTTTGAGTCATCCGCCACCATTCTCATTGAACAGCGCGAAGTCCCGGCGGAGTATGTGACCTCAAGCATGACCACCTTTGCCGAACAGCGCATGCAGAGCATCAAGCAGCGGGTATTGACCTCTAATCAGCTCCAGGAACTGATTTTAAAGTTCAACCTTTATCCAAAATTGCGGGATAAAATAGGCATAGATGAAATTGTGGACAGAATGCGCGATCAGATCACCTTGACCCCGGTGAATGTTGAAATTGCCGACCGTAAGTCCGGGAGAACAGGCACGGCCACCATTGCCTTTACCCTGAGTTTTGAAGGGGACACGCCCAAGCAGGCCCAGCAGGTGGTCAGCACCATTACCACCCTTTTTTTAAAAGAAGATTTAAAGGTCAGGACCGAACAGGCCTCTTCGACCCTGAGTTTTTTAAAGATGGAAAAGGAAAGGATCAGGGAGGAACTGGCCGAATATGAAGGGCAGCTGGCACAGTTTAAAAAAGAGCACGTTGATTCCTTGCCGGAAGTGTTTCAGATGAACATTCAAGGCCTGGCCAATACGGAGCGGAATATTGAGGCGGCCAAGGAGAGCTTACGAACCCTGAAAGAAAAAAAAGAAGCTTTGGAAGAGGAATTGGCCAATACCCCGAAACATATGGAAGACATATTTGCCGGCGGACCGCGTAAGGATGAGGATGAGCAGCGGCTGGAACAGTTGAAGCTGGAGCTGATCAACCTGAAAACCCGGTTTTCCGATCAATATCCGGATGTGCAAAAGAAAAAAGAGGAGATTGAAAAGGTTGCTGCCAAGGTGGAAAAGAAAAAGAAGGATAAAGCCCAGGGAATCGGGGGAAATTTCGAGAAAAATCCTGCCTATGTCACCCTCTCTTCCCGTTTGGCCGGTATTAAATCAGATATTAATTCCACCGAAAACCGGATACAGGATCTCCTGGACCAAGCTGAAGATTATAAGCAGCGGCTGGCTGCGGCCCCTGGTGTGGAGGAGAAATACAATGCCATCCTGGCCGAGCGCAACACCTTGAACCTTAAACATAATGAAATGCAGGCAAAAATGCTGGAAGCGGATGTTGCCAAAAAGCTTGAGACCGAGCAGAAAGGTGAACGCTTTACTTTGGTGGAATCCGCCAAGCTGCCGGAAAAGCCGTCCAAACCCAACCGGCTGGCAATTATTTTAATCGGGTTAGTGCTGGGAATCGGGGCCGGCGTGGGGTTGGCTGCGGTCATGGAGTACTCTGATTCCTCTTTTCTGGATGCCGATTCCCTTGCCAAAGGTACGGGTTTGCCGGTCCTTACGGTGGTGCCGAATATTGAGACCCGACAGGACCGGTCAAAGAAACGGATCAGATCAGGGGTTATAGCCCTGGTTACGATTATTGCAACAGTCGCGGCTGTGGTTATATTTGATTCCTATGTCATGGACCTGGATGTGCTGTGGGTTAAGGTCATGCGCAATATTGATCTAATGGGCAGTTTTTAGACTCTTTACACCTAAAGGTTATTTTTATGAAATTGAGAAAAGCCCTTGAAAAGGCAAAAAGCCAACGGCAGGAAAACAAAGTATTAGAGGCTGGAACCGAGACAGAGACCGATATCCGGAAGGCCCAAAAAAACGGATGGGCCGCCCCGGTCTATTCCCGGTCCCGGCCTTGCCGGATTAATCCCGAGGTGGCCGAACGCTACCGGAGCGTCTGCCTGAATCCCAGTGCGGCGGAAATTGAGCAGTATAAAATTTTAAGAACCCATATCAAGAACCGGTCTGCCAGCAAACCTATTAAAACCGTTATGCTCACCAGTGCATGGTCCCAAGAGGGGAAAACCGTGACCTGTATCAACCTGGGGCTGGTATTTTCCCGGTCCATGAATCAGACCGTGCTTCTGGTGGACTGCGACCTTAAGGGACAGGACATCCACCGGTATCTGGGCGTGGAAAGCAAGAACAGCTTGATTGATTATTTTCTGGATGATATGCCGTTAAATGATTTGATTGTCTGGCCCGGGGTAGATAAACTGACCCTGATTTCGGGCAGCCGGACCATCATGGATTCATCAGAGCTGTTGTCTTCTCATCTTATGGCAAAACTGGTTCAGGAAATGAAAGACCGCTATGATGACCGGTATGTGTTTTTTGATGCCCCCCCTGTCCTGGAACGGTCCGAGGCCATCTCCCTGGCCCCGCTTATGGATGGTGTGATTATGGTGGTGGAAGCAGGGAAAACCGCAAAGAAGGATATTATAAAGGCGGCAAATCTGCTGCCCAAAGAAAATTTTCTTGGCTTTGTTCTGAACAAGCAGAAATAATTATGTATACAAAGTTTTTCAACCTAAAAGAGAAGCCCTTTAACCTGGTGCCCAATCCCAATTACCTTTATGCCAGCGCCAGGCACCAGAATGCCCTGTCTTTTTTAGAGTATGGGCTGTCGGAAAAAATCGGGTTTGTCATGCTCACCGGAGAAGTGGGCATCGGTAAAACCACATTGATCCGCCATTTGCTCAACAAAGTAGAGACGGATATGGATGTGGGGGTTGTTTTCAACACCAACGTGGTTTCCAATGACCTGATATACCTGATCCTGAATGAATTCGAAGTGCCCTATGAGGACGGAATCAGTAAAGCCCGGGCCCTGGATATATTTTACCGGTTTTTAATTGAAAAATATGCGGCAGGCCGTAATATCCTGCTTATTATTGATGAAGCCCAGAATCTTTCCCATGAGGCGCTTGAAGAGATCCGCATGTTGTCCAATCTCCAGACAGACGATGACCTTCTGATTCAGATTATGATTGTGGGGCAGCCCAATCTTCGTGAAATTATAGAAAATCCAAAGCTGGAGCAGTTTGCCCAGCGCATATCGGTCAGTTATCATCTGGCGGCCATGGACAATAAGGAGACCCAAGCCTATATTGCCCACCGGATTTCTAAAGCCGGTGGAGATCCCTGCCTTTTTCCTTCGGATGTTGTTGAAAAAGTCTATGAGGTCTCCGGCGGCATTCCCAGGACTATTAACCTTTTATGCGATGCCATGCTCGTCTATGCCTATGCTGATGATAAACAAGCGATCTCCCTGGATTTGCTCAACCAGGTGGTTGAGGACAAGGGCGGCCTGGGGATTTTCACCAAAGAGCGGCAAAAAGCGGCGTCTCCGGTCTCCGGAATTGAATCCGTACCGGCTGATGACGGGTTGTTGAACCGGGTTGTGAGTCTGGAGCGGCGCATGGACCGTATGGCTGAAGCCGTTGACAAGGAGTTGAGCCGTGTATCGGCCAAAGCTGAACGGTCCGCGGATGAGCTTATCGGCCAATTGAAAACCCGGCTTGAGCAGGAACAGGCCCGGTATAAAAAACTGGCACAAAAATATATGAAACTATGCGACGAAAAAACTGCGCAGTAAAGATGGTTTCAGAGCATCCGCCTAGGTTTTAGAACATCGCTAAATACCAACGGACAAAAACCTCCGGGGAAAAGCCCCCGGGGTTTTTTTGTTTCCAGGTCCTTTAAGAACCTTATGCAAACATGATAAACAAGGCATGTAAAATAATATATTGGGAGAACAGCCAGATGACACCAGCAATTAATACTGCCAAAAAAGCAAAAGTTGATTATAAAATTCACGAATACAACCACGACCCCGGGGCAGATTCCTATGGGCTGGAGGCGGCTGAAAAACTTGGGGCTGACCCGGACCAGGTTTTTAAAACCCTTGTGGTGTCAATGAACACCAAGGAACTGGGTGTCGCCATTCTGCCGGTATCCTGCCAGTTGAATTTAAAATTGTTTGCCAGGGCCATGGGTATAAAAAAAGCTGTCATGGCCGATAAGAAGCTGGTAGAAAAGACAACCGGCTACATCCTGGGCGGTGTCAGCCCCATCGGGCAGAAAAAGAGGCTGCCAACGGTGGTGAACGGCACGGCCAAAAAATTTAAGACAATTTTTGTCAGTGCCGGGAAACGAGGACTTGACATTGAATTGGCACCGGACGACCTGGTTAAACTGACCAACGGAAAATTTGACCATATCTGCGGGTAACACGGCATAACAAAAAAAACTGTTATTCACAGATCAGGGATGTTAAAAAAACCGCTCAGGTTAAAATACAATAACTATTACTCGATAATCCAGTATTAAGATTTATATAATGGCCGGTCACAAAGCCGCTGCCGGTGGGAAACTTAAGGATAGGATGAACAGCGTTACACAGTTTGGTTGTCTGATTGATAATTTGATAGAAAAAAATGCCGCCTTTGCCTGCTGGTTTCAACCGTCCAGTGACAGCCCGCAACTGATTGCGGGGGCGGATGATGATATTATATTTCCGGAAAATATACAGCAGTTAAGCCGGGTCAGCGGGTTTGTGTTTGCCCCGTTTGAAATATCGGACCATGTTCCCATTATTGTTTTGCAGCCGGCCATACATCTGAAAGGCTACAGTCAGATTCAGACCTTTGACCCGGAAAGCATAAATGCCGCCCCTTTGCATCCGAAAGCAAAAGATCCGTGCATCTCCACACATTTTGATGATTACCTGGTTTGCGTCAACCAGGCCATTAAACAGATTCACGGTGCAAAGTTTTCCAAGGTCATCGTCTCCAGGCGCATTTGTAAAGAGAAAAAAAATGAATCCCTTGGCCGGCTCTTTATTAAAATGCATGATGCAAATCCGGGTGTGTTCGTATTTGTGGTAAACCTGCCAAGGGCCGGGCTTTGGATGGGGGCCACCCCTGAGCTGCTGTTTCGTTCCGACGGGCGCCATGCCCAGACCGTGTCTTTGGCCGCCACCCAGCCCCGGCGGCCCGACGGGCAATACTGCTGGTTCACCAAAGAGATTGAAGAGCAAGCCTTTGTCTCCAGGTACACAGTGGATGTGCTTCACCGGTTTGGTTTTTCCGCGTACCAGACAAAGGGCCCCCAGGATCTTGAAACCGCCACGGTGGCCCACTTGAAAACCTCTTTCTTCTTTTCCGGAAGGCACATTGAAGACCGGCTTGGCGAATTTGTTGCCCAGCTTTGCCCGACGCCTGCGGTGTGCGGTTTGCCAAAGGTTGAGGCGGCTGGTTTTATCCGGAATTTTGAGCCCCATGAACGGCGCTATTATACCGGGTTTTTGGGGCCCTGGCGCCTTGAAAAAAGCGGCACCGACGTTTATGTGAACCTGCGCAGCATGGAAATTGAGGATACCCAGTATGTCCTTTACATCGGCGGGGGGATCACGGCCCGGTCCAATCCGGAGCAGGAGTGGGAAGAGACCACACAAAAATCCAGGACGCTTTTAAACGCCATTGAGGCGTTGCAGGAAACAATATGATGATTTCAACCAAGCGCCATGTACAGCAGTTGGCCGCGCTGCTTTTGAGCAGACATTTTACCGACATCGTGCTGTGCCCCGGCTCCAGGAACGGCCCTTTGATCCACACCCTGGCAGGGTGCGGGAAATTTGACTGCAGGGTAATTGTGGATGAGCGCAGTGCCGGTTATTTTGCCCTGGGCGTGGCCCAGGCAACGGAAAAACCGGTTGTGATTGTGTGCAGTTCCGGTACGTCTGCTGTTAATTTTGGTCCGGCTGTGGCCGAAGCTTTTTACCAGGATATTCCTTTGATTGTGGTGACCGCGGACCGGCCCGCCTACTGGATCGACCAGCTGGAAAACCAATGTATCCGCCAAACGGATTTGTACCGCAATTTTATCCGGCAGTCGTGTTCACTGCCTCTGGAGGAGTCGGACAGTCAGTTGTGGTCCGGTGCCTGTCTGATCAATGATATATTGAAAATGGCTGTGTCCGACAGGCCGGGCCCTGTGCATATCAACATCCCCCTGGAAGAGCCTTTGCACCGCTCCGCGGATGGGCAACTGCCCGACGTTAAAATGATTGCTGAAACGGGTACACGGATAAATTTTGATGAAGAGGCATTGGCCGGGGTGGCCGAAGATATTGCCGGGGCAGAAAAGATACTTGTACTGGCAGGCCAATCCTCGGGCAATGCAAAACTGGACAAAGCCCTGGCCCGGTTTCTGGAAAAAACCGGTGCTGTGGTTGCCGCTGAGCATCTGGCGAATCTGCAGTTGCCTTCGGAGTGCTGCTGTGACCGTCCGGAACTGGTGCTTGGCTCCATATCCCATGATGATGCCGTTGTTTTTCAGCCTGATCTGCTCATTACCTTTGGCCGGCATTTTGTCTCCAAACGGGTCCGTCAATTTCTAAGGGCTTACAAACCGGGCACGCACATCCATGTGGATGCCGGGGGCGGACATATGGACACCTACCAGGCATTGACCCGGGTTTGTGCCATGGCACCGGAACGGTTTTTTGAACAATTGGCCGGAATGCAGATCAAAAAGAGGACCGGCGATTATGTTAGATCCTGGAAAAAACGGCAACAAGAAGCCGCCCGGATTTATAAAACGTATCTGGGCCAGGCCCCTTTCAGTGATTTTACGGTATGTGCCGATGCATTGAGGGCTGTGCCCAAAGAGTCGGTCATACATCTGGGAAACAGCTCTGCCGTACGATATGCTGTGTTAACTCAAGGTATTAAAGGCGTTACCTGGCTTGGCAACCGGGGAACCAGCGGCATTGACGGTTCTGTCTCAACGGCGGTGGGATATGCGTCTTGCAATGCCCAAATAAATACCCTTATTTTGGGAGACCTCTCTTTTTTTTATGATTCCAATGGATTGTGGAATAAATACCTGGGGAAAAACCTAAGAATTATTATGCTCAACAACGGCGGCGGCAATATTTTCAGTTTTGTGGAAGACCTTGCCGGGCGCACCGGGGAAGAGAATCAACAGGTGTTTCAAAAATATTTTTTTGCAGACCACAAAACAAAAGCCAAAGGCCTTGCATCGGCATTCGGCCTGGATTACCTTCAGGCCGGCTCTGCTTCCCAGTTGGACAAGGCCCTTGAAAAACTCTATAATCCTGCCCGGATTGTTCCCACCCTTTTAGAGGTGTTTACGGACGCCCAAACCAACACGAGCGTATTTAAGGGCCTGTTTAGAGAAATAAAAAAAGCGCTAACCATAAACGTGGAGTGAAGAATGACAACAGAACGCCAGTGGCAAACCATCAAAGAGTTTGAAGATATCTATTTTGAATATTATGAGGGAATCGGCAAGATTACCATCAACCGTGAACGCTACCGCAACGCCTTCCGGCCCACCACCGTCCATGAGATCAGCGAATCTTTGCGCCTCTGCCGGGAGGATCAGCGCATCAATGTGGTTGTCCTGACCGGGGCCGGGGACACCGCCTTTTGCGCCGGCGGCGACCAGAATGTGAAAGGGGAGGGCGGCTATATTGATAAGGACGGCACGCCGCGCCTGAATATCCTGGAAGTTCAGAAACAGATTCGTTCCATGCCCAAACCCGTGATTGCCATGGTCAACGGGTTTGCCATCGGCGGCGGCCATGTGCTGCATGTGGTGTGCGATATCACCATTGCCAGTGAAAATGCCATCTTTGGCCAGACCGGCCCCAAAGTGGGCAGTTTTGATGCCGGATTGGGCTCATCCTATCTGGCCAGCACCATTGGCCAGAAAAAGGCCCGGGAGATCTGGTTCATGTGCCGTCAATATTCGGCTGCCGAGGCCTTGGAGATGGGGCTGGTTAATCAGGTGGTGCCCCTGGAGCAGCTTGAGGATGAGACCGTGGCCTGGGCCATGAAAATGCAGGAACACAGTCCCTTGGCCCTGCGGATGATCAAGCTGGGTCTCAATGCTGAACTTGACGGGCAGCTTGGGCTCCAGGAGTTTGCCGGTAACGCCACCTTGTTGTATTACCTGACCCAGGAGGCCCAGGAAGGGAAAAATGCATTTCTGGAAAAACGCAAACCGGATTTTGGTAAATTTCCGAAATTTCCATGATGTCAATATGATAACCATTTAAGATCCTATTTCACTACGAAGAACACAAAGTGCCTTGCTCTAATATCTTCACGCTCTTCATGGTGAATCAAAATAGATTACTGGTGTTCGGATAGATTCAAAGCTATGAAAGCACGTGTTATTGAACATGATTTACAGTTTAAGCGGCCGGCAGGGACATCCCGGGGGGTGCTGAACCATCGCCGGGTCTGGTATCTTGTTCTGGAAAAAGAGGGCCGGACCGGGGTGGGGGAGTGTGCGCCCTTACCCGGATTGAGTGCTGAGACCATCCCCGGGGTGGAACAGGCGCTTGCTGACCTTGCCGCAGATCCGGATCGCTTTTGTATACGGACGCCGGAACAGGGCCTGCCCTCTTCCGTGCAGTTTGCCGTGGAAACCGCACTCAGGGATCTGGAACAGACCGGTACCCGGATCCTGTACCCTTCCGGCTTCACCTGCGGCGATAAAGGCATCCCCATCAACGGCCTGATCTGGATGGGAGAGCTGTCGTTCATGAAAGAACAGGTGCGCCGGAAACTGGATTCGGGGTGGCGGTGCATTAAACTTAAAATCGGGGCGCTTCAGTTTGAAGATGAGCTGGCAATCCTCAAAGGTATCCGGGCCGAATACAGTGCCGACGACGTTATTTTGCGGGTGGATGCCAATGGCGGGTTTTCCCCGGACGAGGTTGCGGAACGGCTTGGACAGTTGGCTGCGCTTGACATTCACTCCATTGAGCAGCCCATCGCCAAAGGACAGTGGCCTCAAATGGCTGAATTGTGCAGGCAGTCACCCCTGGACATTGCCCTGGATGAGGAACTCATCGGGATCACGGCGCTTGAAGACAAAATTCGCCTGCTGGATGCCCTTGGGCCTCATTACCTGGTACTGAAACCCAGTCTGCATGGCGGGATGAACGGGTGTGACCAATGGATTGAACTGGCTGAGGCCAGGGGGATTGATTGGTGGATCACCTCCTATCTCGAATCCAACCTGGGGTTAAATGCCATTGCCCAGTGGGCATTTTTAAAACAGCCCCGCCTGCACCAGGGCCTTGGGACGGGGCAGTTGTTTACCAATAATATGGATTCCCCCCTGGAAATCCGTGGGGAAGAACTGTTTTTTGATCCGGGGAAACGGTTTGTTTTCCCGGGGATATTTTAAGATTGTGAATATTTTTCCCGATACCCTGTGCCTCAACGGCAGCGTGCACCAGGTGTCAACGCTTTTGCAGATGCAAACAGGGCGTCAGGGTTCCCCCCCGGGCATTGAATCCGATGTCATTGATTTTCTGGGCCAATGGTATGGGCCGGAAAGCTTCATCATCGCCCACACTTCGGGCAGCACAGGTCCGCCCAAACCCATTTTCCTTGAGAAAACCTTTGTGGCCCAAAGCGCTATGCGTACCCTTGACTTTTTTGGGCTGGAACCCGGGCAGCGTGTCCTGCTGTGTCTGCCCCTGAAGTATATCGCTGGGAAGCTTATGGTCGTCAGAGCGCTTTTGGGCGGACTTGATCTAGGTACCGCACCGCCAACCGATGATTTCGCCTTCCTGGCCCGGTCTCCTGCCGATTGTTTCCGGTTCGCCGCCATGGTGCCCAACCAGGTGATAAAATTGCTGGAGGATTCAACGCGGTTTGACGGGCTTGACAGCTTGCTGATCGGCGGTTCGGCGTTGCCGTCACGGCTTGAAAGCGAACTTGGGAATGTGCCCACGGCCTGTTTCGCAAGTTACGGCATGACGGAAACCGCCACACATATTGCCCTTCGCCGGATAAACGGCCGGAACGCGTCCGGCAGCTTTCACTGCCTTAAAGAGATTCAGGTGGGGCTGTCTGAAAAGGGGTGTCTGACCATTGAGATGCCGGGCCTGGATGCGCCGAATCTTGAGACCAACGATCTGGCCGAGCTTGAGGGTAATAAAAGATTCAGAATCGTGGGCCGGGCCGATAATGTGATCATCTCCGGCGGCATTAAGTATTTTCCCGAAATGATAGAAAAAAAACTGGAAGATTTGATTGCATATCCGTTTTTCATCGGGGCCGTACCTGATGAAATCCTGGGGCACAGGATTGTTCTGGTCATTGAAGCCCGGCCGGGTGAAGGTATTGAAAAAAAACTGGATCTCTTATTTAAACAACGCCTGGGCCGTTACGAGCGGCCCAAGGATGTTGTGTTTAAAGATACATTTAAGCGCACCGGGTCCGGGAAAATCGTAAGACAGTTCTGACACCATCCTATTTGAATCGTTGACATGGGTTTTTATTTTTCAATATAATAAACTCATTAAGCTCATTTGTTTCGTTTTTTTATGTATGAGCGTCTGCGTAAACCACGGATATGTTTAAAATCATGTTGTGGGCTGAACCACGGTGAAAAACCGGGCGGTCCGTGACCGTTTTTTAATCAGTCTGCCGGTCCTCAAGTGAAATTCGCCTTTTATTGTTCCCGGCCGGCCGACCTTAAAGAGCCGTTTGAATCTTGTCTAAACAGGGAGATTTGTAATGACCGACGCATTGGAACGTACGTTCAATCTGGAGCAATTCAGGTCCTTCAGCCATGCAATTTCAACCTATGACGATCCTAAACTTTTATTGGCGCATATTACGGAAGGGATCGCTTTGGCATTTAAACTCAAAGGCTGTTGCACTCTTGTTTTGGATGAAAAGGAAAATCAGCTCTTTATGGTGAGCAGTTACGGTATCAGTCAGGAATACCTGGAAAAAGGCCCTATTTTTATTGATGAAAAAGATCCCGCCCTTATAAAGGGAGAGCCTGTTTTTATTCAAGATGTGCAGACCGATCCCAGGGTCCAGTATCCAAAGCAGGCGGCAGATGAGAATATCGCATCCATGCTCTCAATACCCATTAAATTCAGGCATACGGTGACAGGGGTCGTGCGCATGTATCACCATAAAGTCATTGCCGTCTGTCAAGAGGATCTGGAGTCGTTGTCCGTATTGTTTGAAC